>JBIHZU010000101.1:0-6431 GCA_044240285.1 Candidatus Nanopelagicales bacterium
TTCGTGTGAGGCCGAGATGTCGTGCGCCCAGCGAATCGGCTCGTAGGGAACGCGAAGCGACTTAAAGATGTCGTCGTAGAAACCGTCCTCGCCGAGCAGGAGGGCGTGGACCCGCGCCAGAAAGTCGCCGGACTGAGCGCCCTGGATGATGCGATGGTCGTAGGTCGACGTAAGCGTGAGAATCTTCGACACGGCATTACGCACGATCGACTCGGCAGAGGCGCCCTGCCATTCGGCTGGGTATTCCAGTGCGCCCGCCCCGATGATGCAGCCTTGGCCCTGCATGAGTCTGGGCACGGAGTGAACGGTGCCGATGGTGCCGGGATTGGTGAGGCTGATCGTGGTGCCAACGAAATCATCGACACCAAGTTTGTTGTTGCGTGCTCGGCGGACGAGATCCTCGTAGGTGGCGTGGAACATCGCGAAGTCCATGGTCTCAGCGGCTTTGATACTGGGCACCATCAATGTGCGCGATCCATCAGGCTTTTGGAGATCGATAGCGAGGCCGAAGTTCACATGCGGGGGAGTGACCACGGTGGGCTTGCCGTCAATTTCGGCGAACGAGTTGTTCATGGCTGGCTGCGCCGCGATTGCCTTGACGATTGCAAAACCGATGATGTGCGTGAACGACACCTTGCCGCCGCGGCCGCGGGCGAGATGACGATTGATCACGTTGCGGTTGTCGGTGAGAAGTTTTGCGGGCACCGCACGAACGCTGGTGGCCGTTGGAACACCGAGGCTGGCTTCCATGTTGTCCACGAGTCGCGCAGCTGGGCCGCGCATCACGGTGGTTGTTGCCTCTGCGGGTGCAGACGTGGGTGCAGTGACCGGCGCGGCGACGGGGGTCGCGGCAGCAGGAGCGGCTGCAGGCACTGGCGCGATAACTGGCGAGATAACTTTGGCGACCATCGTCGCGTCACCTGGGACGTAGTCGGTAAAGAAGTCCCACCACGCCGGATCCACGCTATTGCGATCGGCGAGGAATTGCTGGTAGATCTCGTCTACGAGCCATTCATTGGGTCCGAAGGTGGAAAGCCTGTCCGCAGCGTCAGAGGTCACGGGATAAGACTAATCGCGGCTTCCCGGATCGCTCATGCGGTGGTCGCCACCATTGATCTGATCGAGCGCATGCGAAAGCACGGGCGCGAGAACCGCGAGGCCGTCCCGGACTCCGCCGGTTGATCCGGGCAGATTGACGATCAGAGTGTGACCTGCGACACCTGCAATTCCTCGGGAGAGCATCGAGCTCGCGACTCCCTGCGCTGTGCCATATGCGCGAATGGCTTCGGAAATTCCGGGGGCTTCTCGCTCGATCACCCGTCGGGTCAGCTCGGGCGTGAGGTCCATCGGAGTGAGGCCTGTGCCTCCGGTCGTGATCACGCAATGTGCTCCGCTTGTGACTGCTGCTCGTAGGGCAGCCTCGACAGAGTCGCCATCGGGGACGACAACCGGATCGCCGACCAGGAACCCCAGGTCTCGAAGCCCAGCGACCAGGATCGGCCCGGACCGGTCCTCCCACACACCGGCTGCGGTGCGGGTGGACACCGTGACTACGACGGCTGTGCGCTGATCAGACATGGCTCGATTGCCTCCGTTCGGTGGCCGCAGCCACCGCATCCATGACCTTCTGGAGGGCTCCCAGTGAGTGGCCGCTGACCAAAGTGTCGACATAGGGCATCGCAGCTGCCATGCCCCGTACGAGAGGTTGGAATCCTACGGCGGAACTACGCGGATTGACCCAAATGATGTGATGAGCCATCCGCGCCAGACGTGACATGGCGAGTCCTACGTCATCGGGGTTGCCGGTATCCCAGCCGTCGGAAACGACGACCACTACCGCGCCGCGGGCAATTCCGCGACGGCCGTGCTCGTCGATGAAGGTCGACAGGGCACTTCCGATCAGGGTTCCCCCAGACCAATCTGTGGCTGTGCGACCTACCCGGGCGTAGGCGGTGTCCACGCTGTCATTAGCAAGAAGCCGCGTAAGTCGGGTGAGCCGAGTGGAGAACACGAAGCACTCGGCGCCAAGCGCGCGAACCGCGCCACGCATGAGATGCAGGTAGATGCGCGCGTATGGCTCCATGGAGCCAGATACGTCAGCGATGAGAACAACTCGGCGCGGTGTCGTCGTGGCGCGGCGACGAACAAGATGGAGTGGCTCACCCCCGGTGCGGTGCGCACGTCGAAGAGTGGCGCGAATATCGAGACGAGTGCCACGGTGATGCCGGCGCTCTCTGCGGGCCTTGCGCATCGGGGGACTCAGCGGGAGGCGGTCTACAAGTTGGCGGATGAGTGCGAGCTCTTCATCGCTGCAAGCAGCGAAGTCACGCTCAAGTAGATATTCATCCGAACTCGCCTTCGCGCGTATGGAATTGTCATCGTCATGTTCGCCATTTGCGTCCGCCGCTACGCTCGCCGACGGTGATGTCTGCGTGCTGGAAGTGTCTTCATTCTGGGAATTCGGCGATTCTTCGGCGATCGAGGGTGTTGCAGAACTCGGCTCAATCTCGACATCTGAAAGAAGATCAGACAAGCTCATCTCGCCATTGAAGTACACATCGAATGCATCGTCGTAGATGGGTATCTGTGTTTGTGCACTAACTAGGGTCACTCGACCCACCCAGTAGACCTGATGGGTGGTAGTTGGACTCGTGAGATTTAGACATTCCGCAAAGCGAGCACTTCGTTCGGGTGAAACCGGAATGCCACGTGCGTGTAGAGCGTGACCAAATGCGGCAGCAATTTCACCCAGCACCTTGGCCGACTCATAGGTATTGATGTCAGCCGCCTGCGACCCAAGAGAACCCCTTGGCTTTGGCGCTGTCGAGGTCTTCGCGGTATTTCAGGACTGAACCAATTGTGCTCTCAACGGTGTCGGCCGTAAGGCTCTGCACATTCAGCAATTGTGCAGCGAGCAACCAGTCGATGGCCTCTGCAACTCCGGGTGGTTTCTGTACGTCGAGTTCACGCAATCGCGACACGGCCGCGGCGATTTGCTCTGCGAGTTGCGGGCTCGCCTCAGGCACTCTCATGCGCACGATCTCGGTCGCCTGTGTTAGGTCAGGGTAATCGATCCAGTGATAGAGGCATCGTCGCTTGAGCGCATCGTGCAGATCGCGAGTGCGGTTGGAGGTCAAGATGACCAGCGGTGGATGGGTTGCTCGCAAGGTGCCTAGCTCGGGAATCGTCACGGTGTTTTCGGCGAGGAGTTCAAGTAGAAATGCCTCGAATTCCTCATCTGCGCGATCGACTTCATCGATCAGAAGGACGGCAGGGTTTGGGCCCGGATGTTCGAGTGCCGCAAGGAGCGGTCGGGCAATGAGGTAGTCGCGACTGAAAAGATCGGTCTCGGCCACGTTGTGCCCCGACGCTTCCCCGGCACGAATGCTGAGTAACTGGCGAGGATAGTTCCACTCGTAAAGCGCCTCTGCTGAGTCGAGACCCTCGAAGCACTGCAAGCGAATCAGCGGAGTATCCAAGATCTGCGCGAGGGACTTGGCGGCCTGTGTCTTGCCGACACCGGCCTCGCCTTCGAGGAGTAGCGGTTGTGGAAGTCGCATTGCACAAAAGAGGGCGGTGCTCAGACCCTCATCTGCGAGGTAGCCCACAGCACGGAGGCGTTCAGCCAAGTTATTGGGCGAAGCGATCTCGGTGGGAGTGGTCATGGACTACTTCTTTCGAGAGGCAATGATCCAGATGATCCCGACTACGGCAACCACGCCGATTGCTATCGGAATCAGACGCTTAAGAACGGGTGCGCCAGCGGCCCCAAGAAGGTCGATGCTCTCGGCTGCCTGTGGCACCACAACGGGCTGGTCGGTCGCTGGATTGACTTCTGCAGCGATGACGGCGGAGAGGTTCGCGGCGAATTGGTCAATGATTCGTCCGGCGACGTCCTGCATCACACCTCGCCCGAACTGAGCAGGCTTACCGGTGACGACCAGGTCGGTCACGACCTCAACGCGGGTGCTCGTCGGGCTCTCAGCGACCAACTGGGTGGTGACCAAGGCTTTTGCGGTCCCCGATCCGCGGCTCTCCTTGCCGCTGGCGTCGATCACCGCTCGACCATTGGCCTCATCGGTTTCTACGAAGCGGGCAGTTCCGCCGTACGTCATGGTCACTGGGCCGAGTTTGACCTTGACCGTGCCCTCGAAGGTGTCGCCCTCGGAAGCGGTGAGCACCGCGCCCGGCATGCAGGGGGCAATCCGGTGGATATCGAGCAGGGCTTTCCAAGTCGTCTCGATGTCAGCAGGGACGACGAAAGAGTTCTGAAGATCCACGGGATTCCCCTCAAGATGGCTGGTGCCTCGGCCGTTAGTCTGCCACCTGAGAGAGGAGACTGCCATCGTGGGCGAAGAAGTCAGGGTTGGTCTATACGCCGCTGCGCGGGCCGCTGCGGGGCGTGGTGAGGCTGTGGTGGCGCCGGGCACCTTGGCTGACGTCTTGGCCAATCTCCTCAACGTGTGCTCACCCGCGCTCGCGGAAGTGCTGCCGAGGTGCTCGTACCTGCTGGACGGTGTGGCGGTGCATGGCGACCCGGTCGGTGTAGATGTGCTAGCTGGGAGCCAACTAGACGTGCTGCCGCCGTTTGCGGGCGGTTAGCCGCCGATCGCCGACATGGGGCGATCGGGCTGGATGAAGCTTGGGTCGTTGATGCCGTGTCCGGGGAGTTTGCCTGCGACACACCCGCCGATGGCTGCAGCGATTGCGCTGGCTTGAGCAGAGTGGTCGAGTTCGCCGCGAAGTATCGGACGCAGGTCGGTCTCCTCGCGGGAGAACAGGCACGAGCGCAGTTGGCCATCTGCAGTTAGTCGCAAGCGGTCGCATGCTCCACAGAACGGCCGCGTCACACTGGCAATGATGCCGACAGTCTGCGTGGTCCCGTTGACGAAGAACTCTTCAGCGGGAGCGGATCCACGCACCGGAACTGGGGACAGGTCAAAGACTTCGGAGAGCGCGGACTGAATGTCATCAGCCGTCACCATTCGTGGGCGTACCCATAGGTTGCCTGCATCCAGCGGCATTTGCTCGATGAAGCGCAGTTGCCACCCTTCATCGAGAGCGCGACGAAGGAGTGCCACAGCTTCGTCATCGTTGACCCCGCGCATGAGAACGCTGTTGATCTTGATCGGAGTCAAACCTGCTGCACGCGCGGCGGAGAGACCGGCGAACACGTCATCTATGCGGTCGCGCTTGGTCATCTCAGTGAAGCGATTTCGGTCGAGAGTGTCGAGGCTGACATTGATTCTCTCTAGACCTGCATCACGAAGCGGCCCAGCGAGTCCGGCAAGGCGAAGTGCGTTGGTTGTGACAGAAACTCGAGGAGCCTTCGGCAATGCCGTGATACGACGTACGACGTCCACGATGTCAGGGCGCAGTAGGGGCTCACCGCCGGTGAGGCGAACCTGATCGATGCCAAGCTCGGTAGCGGTCTCGATGACTCGCATCATCTCGTCGGTGGTGAGTAGTTCCGGAGTAGGAATCCAGTCAGAGAAGTCAGCAGGCATGCAGTAGGTGCACCGCAGGGAACAACGGTCCGTCAGTGACACCCGAAGATCGCGATGTTCACGGCCGAATGAGTCGGTGAGAAGGTCAGTGCTCATGCGCAGTTCACCCACTCCTCTGTGCCATCGGCAAATGTTTGGTGCTTCCAGACAGGCAATTTTTCCTTTGTCGTGTCCACCAGGTCACTGCACGCGGCAAAAGCCTCGCCGCGGTGAGCAGCGCTGACTGCCGCGACCAGAGCGGCGTCTCCCACGGCCAACGCTCCTACGCGATGGAGAACCGCAATGGCGATGACGTCGTGTCGGGTTGCGACTTCAGCGGCGACTTCTGCGAGTACGGCTGCGGCGGACGGGTGGCCCTCGTATTTCAGGCTGGTTACTGCGCGCCCATGATCGTGATCGCGTACGTCACCGGAAAACACGACGTAAGCGCCGGCGCTTGGGCCGGTGACGGCGAGCCGAACCTCATCGACGGAGATCGAGCGCTCCACGACGTCACTGAGCAGAACTTCGGTCACCACAGCATTATTGGGTATAACTTGGCTATCCACACAGCGGAGGCGTGATGCGAGAGATTCTTTCCGAACTGCTAGAGGCGTATGAGCGAGGTGAGGCCTCCGCGCTCGCCACGGTCGTTCGGACCTGGCGTTCGGCGCCCCGTCCCGCAGGGGCCTCCATGATCGTCACCGAGGGCGGTGAGGCCATCGGCTCGGTGAGCGGGGGCTGTGTCGAGGGCGCCCTCTACGAACTCGGCAGCGAGGTCATCGCCGACGGCGTTGCCCGGTTCGAGACCTATGGAGTCAGTGACGACGATGCCTTCACGGTGGGCCTCATGTGCGGAGGAATCCTCGAGGTTTTCGTTGACCGCGTCGATCAGACAACGTGGCCGGAGATTCCCGGTATCGCAGCCAGTGTGGCTGCCGGCCT
>JBIHZU010000102.1:0-6369 GCA_044240285.1 Candidatus Nanopelagicales bacterium
CGATAGCCTGTCGCGTGTGAGTGACGATGTGACGCCATTGAATCGGCCCCGCGGACCCTTCGTGGAGGGTGACCTCGTGCAGTTGACTGACCCAAAGGGGCGCATTCGGACAATCACGCTCAAGCCCGGCAAGACGTGGCACTCCCATAAAGGCGGTATCGACCACGACGGCCTCATTGGGCAACCCGAAGGCATCGTGGTCACCACGATCGGTGGCATCTCGTATCTGGCTCAACGTCCACAATTACTTGACTTTGTTCTTTCGATGCCGCGCGGAGCGACCGTTGTGTATCCCAAGGATGCTGCCCGCATCGTGTCGCTCGCTGACCTTGAACCTGGCGGCCGCGTACTGGAAGCGGGAGCTGGCTCTGGGGCTCTGACCTGCTCCCTGCTGCGGTCTGTGGGGGTGACGGGATCGGTGTTGTCCTATGAGCGGCGAGATGACTTCGCGGAGGTGGCGCGCAAAAACGTGGCCACCTGGTTCGGTGCCGCGCCCACTCAATGGGAATTGCGAGTGGGGGATCTCCAGGAAGCGCAATTCGAGTCGGGTTCATTCGATGCTGTCGTTTTGGACATGCTGGCACCCTGGGAGTGCCTCGATGTTGCTTCTCGAGCCCTTCGCCCCGGCGGTGCGTTCGTCGTCTATGTCGCCACTGCGACGCAGCTCTCTCGGGTCGGTGAGGCACTTCGGGCATCGGGGGAGTGGACAGAGCCTCGCGCTGAAGAGTCACTCGTGCGTACATGGCATCTCGAAGGTCTGTCGGTTCGTCCGGACCATCGCATGATCGCCCACACCGGCTTTCTCATTGTGTCCCGTCGCTTGGCGCCGGGGACCGTGTTGCCACTCCGGCGGACTCGTCCGGCTAAGGGCGCATACGGGCAAGACTGGGAGCAGACCTCGACCGAATCTTCGTGATTGGCGCTCCCTGCGGCATAGGGTTTAAGCAGGTATGGTCGAGGCGGAGGTATTCATGACTACGTCAGACGGCAATCCGTCGGGATTGGATCTTGAGGGCCGCTTGGCCGCCCTTCAGCGCGAGTATGCGGCTGAGAAGGAGCGCAACTCGCGTCTTGTAGAGACTCTGCGTGACGCTCGCGATCAAATCGTGATCATGCGTGAAGAGATTGAGCGCTTGGCGGAACCACCGGCCACCTATGGCGTTTTTTTGCAGTCGCATGGTGACTCCATTGACATCAGCACGTCTGGGCGCAAGATGCGCGTCGGCGTAGCACCCAATGTGGACATCTCCGGCTTGCTGCCTGGCCAAGAAGTCATGTTGAACGAAGCCTTCACTGTGGTTGAGGCTCTGTCCTTTGAACGCCATGGTGATGTCATGATGGTCAAGGAGATTCTCGATGACGGAGACCGCGCCCTTGTGATCACCCACAGTGACGAGGAACGCATCGTTCGCCTTGCTGAGCCGCTTCGTGCAAAGCTTCCGCGAGCTGGTGATTCGCTATTGACCGATAATCGCTCTGGTTACGCCTTTGAGATCATCCCGAAGTCCGAAGTCGAAGAGCTGGTGCTGGAAGAAGTCCCCGACATTGACTACACCGACATCGGCGGCCTTGGGCGACAAATCGAAATGATTCGTGACGCGGTGGAGTTGCCGTTCCTGCATCCTGACCTCTTTGCCGAACACAAACTTGCTGCTCCCAAGGGCATTTTGCTCTACGGCCCGCCCGGCTGCGGAAAGACGCTAATCGCCAAAGCCGTAGCCAATGGTCTGGCCAAGCATGTTGCGGCAAAGACAGGTCGACCTGAGGGTCGCTCCTACTTTCTCAACATCAAGGGCCCTGAACTCCTCAACAAATATGTCGGCGAGACCGAACGCCATATCCGTCTGATCTTTCAACGGGCGCGTGAGAAGGCGTCGGAGGGCATGCCGGTCATCGTCTTCTTCGACGAAATGGATTCGCTTTTCCGTACTCGCGGATCGGGAGTGTCGTCGGACGTCGAAAACACGATCGTGCCACAGCTCCTCAGCGAACTTGACGGCGTCGAAGCGCTCGAGAATGTCATCGTTATTGGCGCATCGAATCGTGAGGACATGATTGATCCAGCCATTCTTCGACCGGGCCGACTCGACGTAAAGATCAAGATCGAGCGACCCGACGCCGAGTCAGCGCGAGAGATCATGATGAAGTACCTCACACCTGATCTGCCGCTTCATAGTGATGATCTGCAGGAACATGGTGGTAGTCCAGAGGCGACGTGTGTGTCGATGGTGCAGCGCACTATCGAAAGGATGTATTCCGATGGGGAGGAAAATCATTTCCTCGAAGTTACGTATGCCGACGGCGACAAAGAAATTCTGTATTTCCGCGATTTCAATAGCGGTGCGATGATCGAAAACATTGTCGCTCGCGCAAAGAAACTCGCTATCAAGGACTTCCTTGACTCCGGACAACGTGGCATCCGGGTCAGTCACCTGCTCTCGTCCGCTGTTGATGAGTTCCGCGAGAACGAGGATCTGCCCAACACAACAAATCCTGATGACTGGGCGCGCATCTCCGGCAAGAAGGGCCAGCGCATCGTCTTCATCCGCACATTGATTCATGGCAAACAGGGCACCGAAGCGGGTCGCTCCATTGACTCGGTGACCAACACTGGTCAGTACTTGTAGCAATGAGCGTCCATCGGGTTATGGGCATCGAGACGGAGTACGGCATCTCCGTACCCGGGCATCCACATGTCAATTCGATGCTGACGTCATCGCAAGTCGTCAATGCGTATGCCGGCATCACGGGGCTCGACCGGGCATCCAAGGCCCGGTGGGTGTATGCCGATGAGTCGCCACTTCGTGACGCACGTGGTTTTGACCTCAGCCGTGCCGACGCTGATCCCTCGCAACTCACCGATGATGATCACGGGCTGGCAAACCTGATCCTGACGAACGGGGCGCGTTTTTACGTAGATCACGCGCATCCCGAATACAGCACACCTGAGGTCACCAATCCACGCGATGCGGTTCTTTGGGATAGAGCTGGCATGGTGATCATGCAGCAAGCAGCAACCGCTGCCTCCGCTCAACCGGGCGCCTTGCCGATTCAGTTGTACAAGAACAACACCGACAATAAGGGTTCTTCCTACGGCTGCCATGAGAACTACCTCATGCATCGGCGTACCCCGTTTGCCGAGATTGTCCGGACTCTCACCCCGTTCTTCATCACTCGCCAGATCATGTCTGGTTCTGGGCGAGTGGGGCTTGGCCAAGAAGGCCGCAAACACGGCTACCAGCTCAGCCAGCGGGCGGACTTCTTCGAGGTAGAAGTGGGTCTGGAGACGACACTGAAACGCCCCATCATTAACACGCGTGATGAACCGCATGCCGACCCTGAACTGCACCGCAGATTGCACGTCATCGTAGGAGATGCGAATCTCAGCGAATTCGCCACTTTCCTCAAGATGGGCACGACCGCGTTGGTGTTGACGTTGATTGAAGATGGCATTGTCCTGCCGGACATCACCCCGGAGAAGCCGGTTGCAACGATGCACGCCGTTTCACACGATGTGTCGTTGTCTAAACCTTTCTCCTTGCAATCCGGCCGTCGTGTCACCGCTCTACAGCTCCAATGGGAGTTCTTTGAGGCGTCAGCCAAACATTGCCAGGACAAATTCGGCTCAGCAATGGACGAACAGACTCGTGAAGTTCTCGATTCCTGGGAGACCTTGTTAATCGATCTCGAAAGGGACCCGTTCAGTGCCGCTGATCGCGTCGACTGGGTTGCCAAATTGTCTCTGATGGAGGGTTACCGGCGCCGAGACAATCTCGACTGGAACTCACCGAGACTGCAATTGGTTGACCTGCAGTATTCAGATATTCGTCCAGATCGTGGTCTCGCACAACTGCTCGAGGACCGGGGATCCTTGCGTCGACTCACCACCGCCATCGAGGTTGAACATGCGGTGAGCAGGCCACCTGAGGATACGCGCGCATATTTCCGCGGTGAGTGCATGCGACGGTTCACCGACTCGATCGCAGCCGCATCGTGGGACTCGGTGATTTTTGATGTCACGGGCCAGGATTCCCTCAAGCGCGTCCCCACCTTGGATCCGCTCAAAGGGACTCGCGCGCATGTCGGGCACCTGTTCGATGAGGCCAAGTCGGCTGAGGATCTAATTCAACTTCTTCGCCGCTGACATGGGGCGCGCCCGCCTCTGGCGATATAGGCTGCGGGACAGGAGGAGCCATGAGCCAGGAACGTCAACAGCGCACGTCGACCCCCACCGAGGTGGATGAGGTCACGGCTGCAGCGCCAGTCCGTAATGACTTATCCGCCGACGTCGATTCCATCCTCGATGAGATTGATGATGTGCTGGAGGAAAACGCTGAGGAGTTCGTGAAGTCCTTCGTACAAAAGGGTGGCCAGTGACCGACCTTTCCTCCTTCTCCGATTATCTTTCCCAGACAGCTCCGCATCTGCTGCCTGGGGCGCGTCTGACTGCGGATGATTCTGCTCGAATGGAAGTGCCTCACGGCACCACAATCGTCGCTTTGACGTGCGCAGGCGGCATGGTCATGGCGGGCGATCGTCGAGCGACGATGGGCAATGTCATCGCACAGCGCGATATCGAAAAGGTGTTCAAGGCCGATGGCCACTCTGTCGTTGGTATCGCCGGTGCAGCAGGCGTCGCTATCGAACTCGTACGGCTGTTCCAAGTCGAACTTGAGCATTACGAAAAGATCGAAGGAATTCCGCTGAGCCTCGATGGCAAGGCCAACCGACTGGCCACGCTAGTGCGAGCGAACCTGCCCCTAGCGATGCAAGGTTTGGCGGTGGTGCCGTTGTATGGCGGCTTCGACCAGATTCGCGGGCTCGGCCGAATCTTCTCCTACGACGTGACCGGCGGACGCTACGAAGAACGTGATCACCACGCAGTCGGATCTGGCTCGCTTTTTGCCCGCGGATCCTTGAAAAAGCTCTATAGCCCGAATCTCGACCGACACGACGCCATTCAGGTGGCGATTGAGGCGCTCTTCGATGCTGCCGATGACGATTCGGCCACGGGTGGCCCTGATCTCGCGCGCCGGATTTACCCGGTAGTCGCCTTAGCGGATCGCGAAGGTGTGCACATTATTGGCGACGCGGAACTCGTGCCCGTCATCGAATCTGTAGTTGCCGCTCGCCAGACCCACCCCGATGGCCCCGTTGCCCGGGTTGGGCGCGCCAAGGGAGGTGACGCGTGATGAGTAGCCCGTACTACGTGTCTCCGGAACAGTTCATGAAGGACCGCGCCGACTACGCGCGCAAGGGCATTGCTCGCGGTCGGAGTGTTGTTGTGGTGCAGTACGAAGGAGGCATCCTCTTCATCGCTGAGAACCCTTCCCGAGCGCTGCATAAAGTGTCAGAAATCTACGACCGCATCGCGTTCGCTGCGGTGGGCAAATACAACGAGTTTGAGAGCTTGCGCGTTGCCGGCGTTCGACTAGCTGATATGCGTGGTTATGCCTATGCCCGTTCCGACGTGACCGTGCGCAGCCTTGCTAACGCTTATGCGCAGTCGTTGGGAGCGATCTTCACAGAGGGCCAGAAGCCACTTGAGGTCGAGATCGTTGTCGCAGAGGTGGGCGCAACCCCTGATCTAGACCAGATGTACCGCCTCACTTTCGACGGTTCGGTTGCAGATGAGCAGCACTATGTAAGTATGGGTGGTTCGTCAGAGTCCGTGCTTACAGCACTCCAAAATTCCTGGAGCACCGGCATGGATTTTGATGCGGCGCTTCGGGTTGCTGTGCAAGCACTCAGTTCCGAAGACGGAGATGCGCCCCCGCGGACCCTCGTGCCGAGCCAACTTGAGGTGGCCTATCTCGATCGCACCCAGCCCGGCCGCGCATTTCAGCGCGTGAGCAGTGAAAGTCTTGCTGGGATTCTCGCCGTATAGGCACGACATGCAACGTCGTATTTTTGGGATTGAGACCGAGTACGGCGTCACGTGCACTTTTCGTGGCCAGCGACGGCTTAGTCCCGATGAGGTTGCTCGCTATCTCTTCCGACGTGTGGTGTCTTGGGGGCGCAGCAGCAATGTGTTTCTCGCCAACGGCTCTCGCCTGTACCTCGACGTGGGAAGTCACCCGGAATACGCCACAGCAGAATGCGACGACATCCCCTCGCTCATCGCTCACGACCGCGCGGGTGAACGCATCCTCGAGGGGCTCCTGCTAGATGCCGAGATTCGGTTACATGACGAAGGCATCGAAGGAGATATCTATCTCTTCAAGAACAACACCGACAGTGCCGGCAACTCCTATGGCTGCCACGAGAACTACCTTGTGGGACGGCAGGGCGATTTCGCCAAGCTTGCCGACACGCTCATCCCTTTCCTGATTTCGCGACAGATCACTACCGGCGCTGGCAAGATCCTGC
>JBIHZU010000103.1:0-6308 GCA_044240285.1 Candidatus Nanopelagicales bacterium
ACTGTGCTCTTGGATTCCGCGGATGCTCCGATCTGGGCAGTCAAGGCACGAGAGCTCGGCCGTAAGGGCGTGATCGTGGGCGATCGAGTTGCCGTCGTGGGCGAGAGTGACGATCTCGGCCGCATCGTGCGCCTCGAACCGCGGACTACCGTCCTGCGACGGACTGCAGACGACACCGATCCGGTCGAACGCGTCATTGTGGCCAATGCCGATCAACTCGCGATTGTCACATCGGTGATAAATCCAGAACCGCGGCCACGACTGATCGACCGCACGTTGGTTGCGGCATTTGATGCCGAACTTACGCCGGTTCTCATCATCACCAAGACTGATCTCGCCGACCCATCAACTTTGGTGAACGCATACGACTCACTTGGCGTCGACCACGTGGCAATCCAAAGAAACTCTGACCTCAGCGAACTTCGTGCACTGCTTGCTGGACACATCACCGTGCTCGTCGGACATTCCGGAGTCGGAAAGTCCACTCTGGTTAATGCGCTAGTCCCCGACGCCGCGCGCATCACCGGCGAAGTCAACACCGTGACGGGCAGGGGCCGACATACGTCGACGTCCGCTGTCGCATTGCCGTTGCCTGGTGGTGGCTGGATTATTGACACTCCCGGCATTCGGTCCTTTGGCCTTGCGCACGTGGATTCGGGTCGCATACTGGGCACCTTTCCCGACCTGCAGGAAGGCACCACCGAGTGCCCACGTGCGTGCTCGCATGACGAGGCAGAGTGCGGACTCGATAGCTGGGTGGCTCAAGGCAAAGCAGGATCCGGGGGTGAGGCTCGTCTTGATTCACTGCGCAGGCTCATTCGATCCATGGGCGCGACTGACGAATAAACGCCCTACTGCGTCTTCTGCACGATCTCCTGCCAGACCGCCTCAGAGCCACTGTGGCCCACGCGAATCGTCCATAATGTGGTCAGAGCCGCGACCGCGATGACAACGATTGCCAGGATCGCCACGCCGATGGGGCGTTTTCGCTTCGCAGAACCGTTGCGGTCGAGAAGCCACAAAGCGGCAACGGTCACGAAGAGCGCGAGGGCAAAGTACGGCAATGTGTCCGCGAGTTCGGCATGCGGCTGCGGGGTGCCAACCCGTTGGGCAAATTCCTGGCCCGACTCCTTGGACACCACAGTCACACCCAGCCCCACAAAGGCGATAACGACAACAATGGGGCCAAATCTCACCGACCACCGTTGCTTGATTGCCATGATGACCGCCCCGATCGCCGCCAGCGGAAGCAGGACCACAACGAAGTGGACGACCAGCACGTGTGTGGGAAGGCCGAAGATCGTGTCGAACGCAGAATCCATATTGGGAACGATACGCGCTAGCCTGCCTCTGTGAGCCTCATCGACGACCTCCAGCTTGCGTTGCGTCTTGCCGAAGTTGCGGACTCGCTGACCATGCTGCGGTTTCGTGCATCGGACCTACAGGTCACCACAAAACCCGATCTAACGCCGGTCACCGAAGCCGATCTCGCGGCTGAAAGTGCGCTCCGTGCAGTGTTGGTGCAAGAACGACCCAACGACCTGATCGTGGGCGAAGAGGAAGGGGGCGCGCTTACGGTCCCCGGACGCCGTTGGATCATCGACCCGATCGATGGAACCAAGAATTACGTCAGAGGGGTTCCCGTATGGGCGACCCTCATCGCCCTGGTGGAGGGGCCCGGTGACACCACAGATCCGGCAATCGTCGGAGTGGTCTCGGCACCCGCACTCGCCCGACGCTGGTGGGCAGCTCGTGGGCAGGGTGCCTGGTGCGCTTCACCGGGAGATGCAGTTCCACGTCGCATGCAGGTCAGTGGCATCACATCGCTTTCCGACGCGTCCTTCTCCTATTCCGACGAAAATGGCTGGGAGATAGCGGGTGGCGCTGACGCGCTCGCACATCTTCGTGGCGGCATCTGGCGTTCACGTGCATACGGAGACTTCTGGTCGCACATGCTTGTCGCCGAAGGTGCCGTGGACATCTCCGCTGAACCCGCACTCAATCCATGGGATGTCGCTGCACTGATCCCGATTGTCGAAGAGGCGGGCGGACGGATGACGTCATTTGACGGCTCCCCAGCCCTCGGCGGGCCCGGTAGCGCAGTTGCCACCAATGGCCTGTTGCACGCCGACGTACTCGCGCTGTTCGACTGACCTATCTCTTCCCCACTCGCAGGTGCAAGCCGCCTTCGGGCCGAATCGTCACCAATGGCATAGCGCGTGGCAACTGTTGTCCAGGTAGCGCATTCAAACGTAATCGCGAGGCGATTCGCGCCAAAGCGAGCACACCTTCTACGTAGGCGAAGTCCCGACCGATGCACAACCGCAAGCCCGCACCAAAGGGGAAAAACGCCGAACGGATAGGCGCATCCTTCTCTAAGAACCGTTCGGGTGCGAACTCCCCCGGATTACGCCATGCATCCGGATGGCGATGCACGATCCATGGACTGATGATGTGTAGTGAATTCGGGTGAATCTCTCGCCCAGCCAATGTTGCGCCATCAATGGACGTACGCGTGATTAACCAGGCCGGTGGATACAACCGCAGAGTCTCGTCAAATACCGCCTTAGTCCATGGCAAGCGCACATAGTCAGCCGCGCATGGTTCACGATCGCCGAACACCGAATTCGCTTCAGCAGCGATCGCATCAGCAACTTCTGGGTGCTGGGCCAGCAAGGCCCACGCCCAACTCAATGCACTCGCCACGGTTTCGTGACCTGCCACGATAAACGTGACCATCTGATCGCGAATCTGACTTGTCGACAGTTCTCGTCCCTCGTCATCTCGCGCATCAAGGAGCATGTTGAGCATGTCTGGGGTCTGTCCCGCCTCGTCAGATCGATCACGATGCCGAGCAATCAAGCCGGCAACCGCTTCATCAAGTGTGCTCACTGCGCGCGCAAGTTGGCGATTCGCTGGAGTGGGCAGCCAAGCCGGCGGAGTGATGGGCACACGCGCGCGCGCTACTACGACATCGAGAGCCGCGAGTGTCGCCTTTGCTAGTCGATCCGCATCACCGGAAAGATCCGAACCGAACAACGAATGACCGACTACCTCGAGAGCCATGCGCATCATTTCGCCGTCGACATCGACCACTGCACCATCAGGAAGCGCGGCCCAGCGGGTGATCAACGAGTCAGAAGCAGACACGACATGTGCAGCCATGCGTTCGACCGAAGAGTGGTGAAAGGCTGGTTGCACGAGTGGACGCTGAACGCGCCACGACTCGCCTTCAGCTGTGAGAAGGCCCTCGCCGGTCACCAAAGACAAGGCGCGATATTGCAAGGTCGCCTTCGTGTAGTTGCGGCCTTCTGTCACCAGAACTGCGCGAACGGCCTCAGGCGACGAGATCAGATAAGACGGTGGCTTCGGAATCGGAAACTGCACCACATCGCCATACGTCCGCCAGGTCTCCGTCAGAAAAGTCAGCGGGTCACGACGGATGAGTGCGATGTGACGAGACATTTGTGGCCCGCTCGGTCCGGGGGCCGTGGCGGGCGTACGAAAGTAGCGGCGATTCGGGACAGGCAGATTCGCGGGCACCCCTTCACTCTAGGGTCGCCAATGCTCGGTTAGTCGAGGCGGCTCTATTGGCCGAGGTAGCGCAAGGTGGTGGCCGCAGCTTGTGACATGCGAACCGCACCTTCGGGTGAGGGATGGGTGCCATCAGTAGTGAGCTCAGGGGCCCACCCGACACCTTCCGGTCCACGAAGTGGTGCTGCCGTGTCGAGCAGAATGATTCCTGTGCTGTCCGCCCAGACTTTCAATGCGTCGTTGTATGCACGTGTTAGTTCATCGACATTGGGTTTGTCCGATGGCGGGATCGTGCAGACAGCGACTTTGACCCCAGCCTGAGCGGCTGCGTCGACGATGCGCTGAAGATTCGCGAGGCTGGTCGCTGGGTCGGCACCTGGCGCTATGTCGTTGGTGCCACCGAGAACGATGAGCATGTCTGGCTGCTTGCTCAGGGCGTCCCAGACATGCTCAGCCATCCAAGAAGTACGCATGCCATTGTCCGCAACACCTCCCACAAAAGCGACAGGAGCGTCGGGAGCATTGACCAATGCATAGAACCAAGACCAATCACCAACAAAACCGTTGGCGAAATCACTGGTGCCAAGCGTGATGGAGTCGCCGATAAACACCACCTTGGGTCGGTCCTCTAGGGGAATGATGGACGGCTGAGCCAGTGGATCATCGGGTGCGATGAGCGGCGCGAGGCTCACTGGCGCACCCGAAGAGTTGGTGGGCGATGAAACACCGGCCGGAATCTGAGTTGAGGAGCTGGAGTTCGCGGCAGCCGCACCACTAGGTCGCATGCCGATAACGATGGCCGCACCGACCGCCACGAGGCAGACAGCCACAAGCGCCCCAGCCAACCACGGATACCGCACGATTCGACTCCCTTTCGTTTACGTCTCAACCATTCAACCATCCCTAAGACGTTCAACGCACGTCATGGCGTTCCAAAAATCGGTCGAAACTTCCAGCGTTTACTCAGTATTTGACTTCTGTGCAGTTTCTCCGTGGGGCAGGTCACACGTTTCTGATTAACCGTCACAAGCCCCCGGATGGCATACTTAAGACATCGCTCATCACCCCGAGCGACACAACAAGGCCCCCACAACGGGCGAAACGAGAAAACGGGAGAGAACCTCCATGGCAATGTTTAATATTTTCAGTCGGCGCAGTGCAGAGGAAGTTGAGCGCGCAAAGATCCAGCGTGCTTGGGACCGCGAGCGCTCACGCGCCATGACACCGTCACAGCGGCAGGAGATCGACGCGATCTTCGCCCGTCACATCTGACGGCCCAACGAAGTTCCACGCCCCGAAACCTGCAACACTTCGGGGCGTGGGTCTCTTTGGGGGCAAGTCACCAAACGACGCTGCGCTGTGGGCTCGCATCGGCGCAACAGGCTTTGGCGGCCCCGCAGGTCAAATCTCCATCATGCATCGCGAGGTAGTCCAACAACGAGGTTGGCTCAGTGAAGATCAGTTCGCGCATGCCTTAAGTTTTTGCATGCTGCTGCCTGGCCCCGAGGCGCACCAGCTCGCGACATACATCGGCTGGCGCCGACACGGTCTCCGCGGGGCCTTAACTTCGTCTGCACTTTTCGTCATTCCCGGCGCTCTACTGATGCTCGCGCTGTCGTGGATTTACGTGCTCTACGGGACCGTCACATGGGTGAACGGTTTGCTCTCTGGACTACAAGCTGCTGTTATCGCCATCGTGGCGCAGGCACTGATTCGAATGGGCAAGCGACAACTCTCTTCTCCCGTCATGTTGGCGATCGCCGGTGCATCGTTCCTTGGACTGATGTTCTTCGCCATTCCCTTTCCTGTCGTCATCATCGTCGCCGGAGTTGGTGGTTGGCTGAGCACGTTGGTCCGTAGACAGACCTCTGACAAGCCGGTGTCGACAGCAACACTCGTTAAGTCCGCGAACTCGCGCCGAACGCTGGTGGCAGCAGCTATCGGGATCAGTGTGTGGATCGTGAGCGTCGCGGCAGTGTGCATATTTGCTGGAGGAACCGTCCTTCCGGACATCGGGTTGCTCTTCTCGAAGACGGCGATCATCACTTTCGGCGGTGCTTATGCGGTGCTTGGCTATATCGCGCAACAAGCCGTGATGTCGTATGGCTGGCTCACTGCCAATCAGATGACCGTTGGACTCGGGCTTGCCGAGACGACGCCCGGTCCACTGATTCTGGTGCTTGAGTTCGTGGGCTTTGTGGCCGCCTACCAAAATCCCGGGGGTCTACCCCCGTTGCTGGCGGGCACGTTGGGAGCGCTCCTTACCCTCTTGGTTCTGTTCCTGCCTTCTACATGTTTTGTGCTGCTCGGAGCTCCGTTTCTCGAGAGGCTACGCAGCAATGTCCCGCTCCGTGGCGCCTTGCAGGCGATTGGCGCATCGGTGGTCGGCGTCGTCGCAAGCCTCGGTCTGTGGTTATCCATCAACACGCTTTTTAGCAATGTCGGGGTCTGGGCATGGGGGCCACTACAAGTCATGGCACCTCAACTGGATTCGATTCGCTGGTCCACGCTGGTAATCGCGGCTCTCGGATTCGTCATCATCTTCGCGTTCAAGCGGGGCATCCTCCGGACTCTCGGCATTTGCGCAGTGCTCGGGCTTATCTCGGCGCTAGTTCTGCCAGGGGTGTAAGGTCGAATCAATAAGCAGGGGAGCCCGCAGGATCGTCGGGCTGAGAGGGTAGTCGCCGCTACCGACCCTAGAACCTGATCTGGGTAATGCCAGCGAAGGGAGCCTCATGAAGGTTCTAGGAACAGCAGCACTTCTCACAGTCGCA
>JBIHZU010000104.1:0-6270 GCA_044240285.1 Candidatus Nanopelagicales bacterium
CGAGTGGCATCAAGACCGCTGGGTCCCACCATCAGGAGCCACCACAATCGCCCGCACCGCGAAGGCTGATCAGGCTTTTGTTTTGGGCAGATCGCTGGCCTTGCAGTTTCATCCAGAGGTGGGCCTGAACACACTGATGGGTTGGCTCGAAAACGGTGGCTACGCCGAACTTGAGAAGTACGGCTACGACGCTGAGGCGATGATCCAGCAAACCAAAGACATGGAGTCTGACGCTGCTGTCCGTGCGCGCCGCCTAGTCAACAACTTCCTCGATCAGGTGGCGACTGTCCCGATCTAGAGTCACCCGACTGACACTGGGAACTTCTTGATCCCATTGACGAAGTTGCTACGAACCATTTTCACGTCACCAGTCAACTTCATGCCCGATGGAATACGCGGTATCAACTCCTCGAACATGAGACGGATCTCAAGGCGAGCAAGTTGGTTGCCGAGGCAAAAATGCGGACCGCCTTTGCCAAAGGTCACGTGGTCAACGCGGGTGCGAGTGACATCGAATCGGTAAGGATCATCAAACACGCGCGGATCGCGATTGCCGGAGGCAAACCACGCGACCACCTTGTCGCCTTCGCGAATCGTACGGCCATACATCTCGACGTCTCGAGTAGCGGTGCGACGGAAATGGTAGACAGGTGATGCCCAACGCAAGAACTCCTCAACGGCACCGGGAATGCGTTCGGGCTCTGCTTGCAACAGCGCTAGCTGATCAGGATTGTCGATGAGCGCCTTCATTGTGTGCGAGATGGCGTGACGGGTCGTCTCGTTGCCTGCGATCACAATGAGAAGGAAGTAGTTGCGGAAGTCGCGGTCGGACATTGGGATGCCATCTTCGGGGATCTGGTTGACCAAAGTGCTCACCAAATCGATGCCATCGCCACCCTTACGCTCAGCGGCAAGTTGGAAGCCATACTCGAACACCTCCAGTGCAGCTGGAGATCGGAACGGCAGGAGCCGAAACTCCTCGCTCTCCTCGGAGTCGGCAAGAACATCGGCGTAGTCGGGGTCACTATTGCCCACCATGCGATTGCCCCACTCGATGAGCTGGTCAGTGCGTTCCGCAGGCACCCCGAGCATTTGCGCGAGCACCTGAATCGGGAAGTCGGCGCTCACCTCTTTAACGAAATCAAAGTCACCCTTAGCAAGGGCCTTATCGACCGTCGTGCGCGTGAGACCACGTAGGAAGACCTCGTAGCCCGCAAGGCCACGTGGTGTGAATTGGTTTTGCAGAAGCCGGCGCAAGGCCCAGTGTCGAGCGCCGTCGGTCTCGAGCATGGACTTGCGCACCTCAACCTGCTCATCATCAAGTTCTTCGAGGTTGGCCCCACCTATCTCGGATGAAAAAGACTCCTCGTCGCGAGTAACGCTGACGATGTCGGCATGGCGGGTGACTGACCAGAAGCCGTGGTTGGGCGCTGCTTCGTCATTCCAGTGCAGCGGCTCGTTCTCACGCAGGTCATCGAGTAGGGGCCACGCTTGCCCTCCCTCGAAGACGTCTAGGTCAGTGAGGTCTCGTGCGGAAGCCATAGTTTCCCCAAATCGTTCGGGTCCAAACGGTTAGCGACACTTTAGAGGCCCAGACCGCCGGTGGCAAGGCCCCCGACCACTCGGCCTGAGGGCAACATGGTTCGGAGATAGGCTCCCCTACATGACACGGTCAACGAGTGGCCACTATTCGCGGACGGCCGCTCAATCGCCTGTGGGTGGGCATCACACTCTCGCCGAAACCGAGGGTGCAGTATCCGAGCGTCTCGCCGATTTAGAGCTCGACATGGGCTCCATGGCTGCTGTCCAAAATGTCTATCGTGCTGCCAATGCCTTCAGGAATCACCTCGAGCGCACGGTGCTGGCCCCACACGAACTCACCTGGACCGGCTGGGTCGTGCTGTGGGTGGTGTGGATCTGGGGCGATATCGAGACACGGCATGCAGCAACAGAGGCGGGCATCTCGAAGGGCACTCTTACCGGAGTTGTTGGCACGCTAGAAGGCCGTGGCTTCCTCACCCGACGTACGCATCCTGACGATGCTCGCCGCGTGCTCCTCGCACTCACTGCAAAGGGCAAGCGGTTGATGTCGTCAGTTTTCCCGGAGTTCAACCGTGAGGAAGCTCGGCTGATGTCTGCCCTCTCCTCTGGCGAGGTGGCCACCCTGACCCAGGGCTTGCGTAAAGCAATAGCCAGTCTCGACGACTAACGCCGGCCTGCTGCTGCAGCCGCCACAAGCGCGTCAAATAGGGCCTGCTGGGACGCATCATCTGCAGCGGTGTCCTCGGGATGCCACTGCACGCCAAGAAACCAGCCACGCGCATCAGGGATGTCGATGCCTTCGACCGTGCCATCGCTGGCTCGGGCTACGACGTTGACGCTCGCCGGGAGTTGATCGATGCGCTGGTGGTGGTAGCAACTTGCTTGAGCAGAACTGCCAATAGTGGCCGCCAGTCGAGTCTCAGGGTCAATGTCGACTGAGTGCAGGACGTGCCGATGTGGAGTGTCCATGTGCTGCTCCAGCGTGCCGCCTAGGGCAACCGTGACCACTTGCATGCCCCGGCACACAGCGAGTAGCGGGGTACCAGAGTCGATCGCCCAACGAGCAAGTGCGAGGTCGAACGCATCTTGCTCGGGGTTGACGTCATAGACGTGATCGCTACTCACGGATTGCCCGTAGCGCACCGGATCGAGATCACCGCCTCCTGGCAGTAGGACTCCATCGACAAACGCCAGTCGCTCTGCCAACTGCTCTTGCGCGACGGCCCCGGCAGGAGCCCACGGGAGAAGCGTCACCGGCTCGCCGCCGGCCCGCCAGACCGCGGCCAAGAGAGCCTGCGCATTGGCCAAGGCGTGGTAGCGCAGCGCGCTCGCCGAAGTCGAAAACCGACCGGGAACAGCGATGAGCGGACGCTGACCCATTCTTGACTCCCTGCCCCAGTGGCGAATACGTTTGGCTCCAAACGATATCAGCGGCAGAGATGAGGACGGGATGTCGAGGGCCAGTGTTGCCGGGGTCAGTATCGACACCCGGCACTGGATCGGCGGCGCCCGCGTGGGCAGTGCCGACATGTTCGACGACGTCTCCCCACTCGACGGCACGATCATCGCCACGGTGGCAAGGGGCGGTGCAGAAGAAGCCTCGGCGGCCGTCGATGCCGCGCACTCCGCCTTCCCCACCTGGGCCGCGACCCCGCCCGCCGAGCGCTCGGCGATCCTTCATCGCATCGCAGATGGCGTTGAGGCACGGATCGAGGAGCTGGCTCAGGTCGAGACTGCCGACAATGGCTCGCTACTGCGTTCTCATCGGCGTGGAGTTATGCCGCGCGTAGCGATGAATTTCAGATTTTTTGCAGATCACCTCCTTGCGCTGAACCATCCAGACTTCGAGACCCGCGGTCATCGCAATCACGTCACGTGGGATCCCGCGGGTGTCACGGCAATCATCACGCCGTGGAACGCCCCGCTGATGTTGGCGACCTGGCGGATCGCGCCCGCATTGGCGGCTGGCAACACTGTCGTGCTCAAGCCGCCCGAGTGGGCGCCACTGACTGCATCCCTACTCGCCGACATCACACATGAAGCCGGCTTGCCTGCCGGAGTCTTCAACGTTGTGCAAGGCCTCGGAGTTGAAGCAGGCGCTCCCCTCACCGCCGACCCTCGGGTGCGGCGCATTGCTTTCACCGGTTCTGTCCCCACAGCACAACGAGTAGGTGCTGCTGCCGCAGTCAACGTCACGCCAGTGTCGTTTGAGCTAGGTGGGAAATCCCCGCTGGTTATCTTCGACAATGCCGATCTCGATCTCGCTGTCGACATTGCAGTGGAGCAATTCGACAACTCGGGCCAAGTGTGTCTTGCAGCTGTGCGCATCCTTGTGCAGGAAGGCATCGCTGACGCTTTCCGTGCGCGTTTTCTTGAGCGTGCGGCTCAAGTGGTGCAAGGTGATTCACGCGATGAGGCCACTCAGATTGGTCCGCTAGTGAGTCGTGCCCATCTCGAGCGAGTTGATGGCTTCGTCCAGCGTGCGAAGGCTGCGGGCGCCACTGTTCTTCTCGGTGGTGAACCCAACCACGTGCTCAATGCGATATCAGGTGGCTTCTACTACCAACCCACCGTCTTCGAAGGTGTTGATCCCACGATGGAGATTGTGTGCGATGAGGTATTTGGCCCAGTGCTCACGCTGCAGACCTTCACAAGTGAAACCGACGCCATCGCGATGGCCAACGACACCGAATACGGTCTAGCAGCGACGATCGTCACTGGCGACACTGCGCAAGCCGAGAGAGTGGCGTCGGCAATTCGCGGTGGCACAGTGTGGGTCAATTGCTTCTTCGTGCGCGATCTCTCTGCACCATTTGGCGGCAGCGGAAGGTCCGGCATCGGACGCGAGGGTGGCACCTGGTCATTCGATTTCTACTGCGACGTGAAGAACGCAGTGTTCTCACCGAACGGATGGAGCAGCAATGGGTGAGGTTGTTGGAGCAGGACTCTTGGCTCACGTACCCACGATCATGCTGCCCAAGGAGATCCGTTACGAACTGAATCAGGGCAAAGAAATCACCCTCGTGCCCGGTCTCGAGCAATTGCGTCGTGACTTCTTCGAGACGGCCGACTACGACACAGTGGTCGTTCTGGACTCACACTGGTTTACGACCGTAGAAACAGTGGTCACGTCGCAAGATCGCCAAGCTGGTCTGTTCACATCAGAAGAACTGCCACGCGGCATGTGTCGCATCCCGTACGACTGGCCCGGTGATCCTGAGTTAGCCAATGCGATGGCATCTTTTGGCGAAAAGCGGCATACGTGGGTTACGGCCGTCAACGACAACTACCTGCCCGTGTACTACGCCACTCTCAACCTCTGGCACTTCCTCGGACGTGGATTACCGGATAAGCGCTGGATCTCCGTCTCTACAGTGCAGACAGGCGATACAGAGGATTACCTTCGAGCCGGGCGCGCCCTCGGCGACGCAATCGCGGCGACTGACCGCAAAGTCGTACTTCTTGCCTCTGGTGCTCTCTCACACACATTCTGGCCACTGCGCGAATTGCGCGACCACGAAGCGAGCGATCCTATTCACATCCGAACACCAGAGGCTTACGCAGCCGACCTCGACCGCATCGCTTGGTTCAAGGCAGGCAATCATGCACGCGTTCTCGAGACCATGCCGGACTACTTGCCATTCCGACCAGAGGCTAAATTCGCGCACTACTTGATGATGATCGGAGCGATGGGGGAGTCGGCCGTCACCGCTCCCGCACGGCAATACGGGGACTACGAGAACTCCATCGGAACGGGCCAGGTGCACCTGTGGTTCGACCGACCTGCTGAAGGATGGACAGCCTGATGACTGAATACCGACGCGTTCTTCTCGACGGCTCGGCCGTTCTCACCGAGCGTCATGGCGATTTCCTCGTTGCGCGCGATGGACGTGAGGTGTCAATCGAAGATGCCATCCACTTGCCGCCAAGCGAGCCGACCAAGATTGTGGCAGTTCACCTCAACTACGACAGTCGCACCAAAGAGTTCATGACGCGACTGCCAGCGGCGCCCACCTACTTCCACAAGCCGACAACCGCGTTGAACAGCCACCGAGGTGCTGTCGTGCGACCAGCTGGATGCAAGTGGCTCAACTACGAAGGCGAGATCGCTATTGTCATTGGTCGTACCTGCCGCAACGTGTCACCAAGTGAGGCCGGCGACTACATCGCTGGTTACTCGGTCGCCAATGACTACGGTCTGCATGACTTCCGCGACACGGATGCTGGATCCATGCTCCGAGTCAAGGGAAGCGACACCCTGTGCCCGGTCGGACCGGGCCTTGTCACCGATTGGGACTTCCACGGCAAGCAGATCCGAACGTTGGTCAATGGCGTGGTCAAGCAAGACGCCAATACCGACGAGATGGAATGGGACATGCACTACCTCGTCGCAGACATCGCGCGGACGATCACGCTGCTGCCCGGAGACATGTTGCTGTCGGGTACGCCAGCCAACTCCCGGCCCGTGCAGCCCGGTGACGTTGTAGAAGTCGAGGTCGAGGGTCTCGGTCGGCTTACCAACTACATCGTCGAAGGACCTACTCCGATTCGCTCCGATGTGGGTGCGCAACCTTCCGAAAGCGAAGAAGTCATCTCGACTGCAATGGGCGGCGACTGGGAATTCCGTGGGATTCGCACGCCATCTAAAGACTTGTATCCCTCGACCATCACTGAAGAAAAGGAATGACCATGGCGCTCAAGGTTGTCGTCGACATGAACGTTTGCCAG
>JBIHZU010000290.1:0-6249 GCA_044240285.1 Candidatus Nanopelagicales bacterium
CGATGCAGGAGTAGTAGCGCTCAATGTCCTCGTGTGGCACGCGACCGGTGAAGGTGACCAGGTCAGCGAGTCCTAAGCCAGCAGACATTCGGCGAAGATCATCGAGTTGGTAGCCATGTCCGATGATGAGCACGTGCATGCGGGACTTCAGGTGTCGTAATCGCGCCGTGGCGAGCAAGAGATTTTCGAGGCCTTCGTACTCCACGATCGACCCCGCGTATCCGATAACGACCTTGTCAGTAACACCGAGCTCGGCGGCAAGTGCTTCGTCTCGTGGTTGTGGGGTGAATCGTTCCGTGTCAACCCCGTTGGGCACGACGATGATCTTGTCTTTCGACACGCCGTGTCTCACGAGCCAGTTCGCCAACTGATCACTGATGGCGACAACACCGTTGGCCGCCTTCGCGGCTTCGACTTCGAGCCGCAGCGAGGTGCCCAAGTCGGGCTCCCCCACTGACGCGGGCTCGCGCCCGAGTCGGGTGAGCGGCCACAGTCCACGGAGTTCGTAGATAGCGGGGATCGACAGCGCGCGTGCTGCCTCGATTGCAGCGACAGCGTTAGTAGCGTCAGATGCAGCGTGAATAACAGCAGGGCGCAATTCACGCGCTAGCTCAATCAACCGATCGCGATAGAGATCAAGATCGCCGATTGTGACGCGAACTGCTGCTTCATGAGCGCCCAACCGCAGGTACGAAATGCCGTCTACTTCTGCCGCGGGCTGGTCATAGCCAGGCCGCGTGACGCCGATGGGATCCCAACCCGCACGTTGCAGCGAAGTGAGCAGTCCGTGTGCGCGTACGGCATAACCATTCGAGGTGTCCGGACGCGACCAATGCAGCACATGAAGTCCGCGATTGCCGATGCATGAATCAAGGGCTTCGATCGCCGGAACTCGCCACGGAACTCCCGCGGGCATGGCGTCGTACAACGCCACTTCGGGGTCGATGATCACTTAGTCGACGATACCGGGCCTACTGGCACAGACAGCGCTTCTCTAGCGGAACGTTGGCCATGACCTCGTCGACGTGATCACCGCAGCCCGACCACGTGGTCTTGCCGCAACCAGAACAGGGGACAGGACTACACATAGTCAACTCCTTACGGGAGGCAGAAAAGAACGTCACAAGAATACCCCCGCAGGTAGCCACCGAGGCCTGGGCTCGCCCGAAAATTAACCTCACTTACGCTTCCATTTAGATCATACCGTCGCCAAACAGGTACACACTGGACATGGAATTGCAGAGCGAGGAGGCAGGTCATGGGCACTACCGGTCCAGTCATGGTGGGGTACGACGGTTCGACTATGTCGCAGACAGCCGCACACTGGGCGGCACGCGAGGCCGTTGCACGTGGATTGTCGCTCGTACTGGCGCATGCATTCACTCCACCCATCGGTGGTTTCTCTGATGGCTATATCAGCAGTGTCGGTGCCGATGTCATCACGACAATGCAGGAGAGCGCAGACGCATCACTGCTCGAAATGGTGGCTGCACTCATCGCAGAGAACCCCAATCTGGACGTGCAACATAAAGTCCTCGTCGCAAGTCCGTCCGCAGCACTTATCGAAGCAAGTGCCGACGCATCGCTACTCGTGGTGGGATCTCGCGGGCTCGGCGGATTTCGTGGATTGATTCTCGGATCCGTCGGGGTCCAAGTCGCTACCCATGCTCACTGCCCGACAGTCGTACTGCGTGGTGAACCTTCGCCCGCTGCGGATTGCGTTGTTGTGGGGATCGATAACTCACCGCTAAGCGCTCCCGCACTTGAGTTCGCCTTCGACTTCGCCAGCCGCCATGGCTTGCGTCTCCTCGCCGTACACGCATGGGACGTTGCGCCACGCGACGTCCTCGGCACCACTGCAACGGTGCCAGTCTCCAATTTGCAAGAACTCGGCGAGACCGAGGAGCGCATGGCATCGGAGTCGCTCGCGGGCTTTCGCAGCATCTACCCCGATGTCGAAGTCGAAGAACATCTCATCAAAGGCAACAGTGCGAAGGCCATTGTGGAGGTGTCGAAGACGGCAGCGCTCATCGTCGTCGGCTCCCGAGGCCGTGGCGAGCTGGCCGGGGCAGTCCTGGGGTCAGTCAGTCAGTCGGTGCTTCACAAAGCGAAAATCCCGGTGGCAGTGGTGCATCGTTAGTAGGTGTAGTGGTTGAGTACCACCTATGGAAAAGCCCGCTGTCGTCCTGCCTGAGTCGGTCCTGCACGAAGCAATGCTGAGAAGGCTCCATCGTCGCGCCGTCGCCAGCGGACGCATCGTCGTGCCGGCTGTGCCAGGAATGCTCGAGGATTACGTTGCGATGTGCGATCGTGCGTTTGCCGCCATCGGAGTGCACTTCACTCCCGAACAACTCGAACGCTTGCGCGAGGTGCTCGAGGGTCAACTTGCCGAGGCCTTCGCCGCGTCGCCGCGCTCTGACATTGTCATTACCTACGACTCCCCCACCGGACTCACCGTCGACTATCACGTGCACGCGCACTGGGCGAGCCTTGATCAGGCGTACGACAACTGGGTCGCGACGCGAGAGGCGCCGTACTTCGGCACCGAGCCTGACGCACGTGTGCTTGCGCTAGCCGTCGAGGCAGTTGACGCCGCCGAATGTCCGGTGCTCGACGTCGGCGCAGGCACAGGTCGCAACTCGCTAGCTCTTGCACGTCGAGGCCACCCTGTTGACGCAGTGGAAATGGCGCCAAAGTTTGCCGAGTCGTTGCGACTCGAAGCTGCACGTGAAGGACTCGCACTGCGTGTGCTCGAGCGCGATGTATTTGCCACTATCGGTGATTTACGGCGCGATTACGGATTGATCGTGGTGTCTGAAGTGACGTCAGACTTCCGCACCCAAGATCAGTTGCGCGCTGTCTTCGAGATCGCCGCCCACACGTTGGCGCCCGGTGGTCGCCTTGTGGTCAATGTTTTTGTGTCGCGTGTGGGTTATACGCCGGATGCAGCCACGCGCGAACTCGGGCAGCAGGCCTACACAGGCATGTACACACCCGCAGAAGTTGCCGCTGCGTGTAATGGACTCGCACTCGAGCTGGTGTCAGACGAATCTGTCTACGATTTCGAGAAGGCACACTTGCCGGCAGCTGCGTGGCCACCCACAAGTTGGTACGAGGGCTGGGTGAGTGGCCAGGACGTCTTTGATGTTCCACGCGCGGAATCACCCATCGAGATGCGTTGGCTGGTCTACCAAAAACTGAACTAGGTCGCTTCTTCCGTGAGGTCAAGGTAGAGTCCCTCAATCGAAGGACCCCCTTACCGATTGAGGTTAATCAATGTCGTCTCCCCGCAAGCGTGGTCTCATCGTTGCCGCATTAAGCGCGACCGCTCTGACGGGTGCTGCACTTGTCGCCGCCCCAGCATCTGCAGTGTCTGCACAGGATCCCGTGGTGGACGCGTGCATCGAACAGGCGATGGCGATGTCGCGCTATTTACGTCAGACGGTTGAGACTCCCGGGTCTGCGCGCGAGCGTGGTGTGGCAGGCGTTATTGCGCGTATCAAAGCCAAGTCAGCCGCGTGCGTCGATGTGCTTTTCCGTGATGGCACGGCAGAAAGCCCTAATGCCGGAATCCTTGGTGGAGATGGTTTTTCTTACTCCCTTGAAGGCAGCTGCACGGGCACTGCGCCATGCAATGGCGGCAATGCCGGCAAGCTCGAAGGTAATGGTGGCGATGGCTGGAACGGTGGCACGGGTGGCAACGCAGGCTGGTATTCCGGAGTCGCAGGTAACGGGGGCGATGCTGGTGAAGCGTGCACCGACGCCGAATGTCGCGGTGGCTCGGGCGGTCGCGCAGGTCGCTACGGCATCGGCGGCGCAGGTGGCGACGGCATTGACGGGCACCGCGGTGGTGACGGCGGTAATGGCGGACTACTGCGCGGCACTGGTGGCAACGGTGGCAATGGTGGAGATAGCGGCGCCGGTGACCGAGGCGGCCACGGCGGCAATGGCGGTTTAGGTGGCACTCTCGTCGGCGATGGTGGCGCAGGTGGCAACGGCGGCGACGGTGGCAACGGAGCCACGGGCGCTACTGGCGCAGGCGGCATCGGGGGCACAGGCCCTAGCTCATCGGGCGCGAATGGCGGAACTGGCGGCAGCGGATCCAACGGCGGCAACGGCGGCAACGGCGGACTCGCCCGTGGCGAAGGTGAATCCCGTCCCGGTGTCGGTGGCAACGGTGGCAATGGCGGCGCCGCGGGCAACGGCGGTAACGGTGGCAAAGGAGCCGCAGGAACTGCGCTCACGCCAGACGGCGGCAACGGCGGCAACGGCGGCAACCCGGGCGCCGCGGGCAACGGAGGCAAAGGCGGCGTCAGCCCCGGCAACCCCGGCGGTAACGGCGCAGACGGAGGCACAGGCGCTTCTTCCAGCGGGGGTGGTAATGGTGGAGCGGGCGGCGATGGCTACTCGAACGCTGCCGGCGATGGTGGCAACGGCGGCAATGGTGGCAACGGTGGGACTGGTGCAGCAGGCGGCGCAGGCGGAAACGGCGGAAGTGCAGTCGGATTCGGCATCGGCTCGGCCACGGGTGGCAACGGCGGCAACGGCGGCAGCGCCGGGGTAATGGGCAGCGGTTCTGGTGGTGCTGGTGGCAATGGCGGCGCCGCGACCAGTACCGGGGGGCAAGTAACCGGCGGCAATGGGGGCAATGGCGGCACCTCTAGCTCTGGATCTTTTAGTAGCACCGGCGGCAAGGCCGGCAACGGCGGCGACGCAACGACGACTGCTGTCGGCAACTACTCAGCCACCGGTGGCAATGGCGGCGCCGGTGGCGCAAGCGCTACGGTCGCGACAAATGGCGGCAATGGCGGCAACGCGAGCAGTGGCAACTTTGTAGCAACTGGCGGCAACGGCGGCACGGGCGGTGCTGTGTCCATGGGCTCAGGCGGCACCGGTGGGGCCGGTGGCTCAGCAAAATCCACCGCGCCCGACGCAACAGGCTTTGAAGCCATAGGCGGCAACGGCGGCAACGGCGGATTTGGCGGACAGGCTGGCGGCGCCGGCGGCGTTGGCGGTGACGCGACTGCTACGTATGACGGATCCTCGGGTGCCGACGCAAAGGCCGGCAACGGCGGAGCGGGCGGAACCGGAGGCGGTGCCGGTTTCAGTGGGTTAGGAGCTGCCGGTGGCACCGGGGGCAATGCCGACGCTGACGGGGATGCGAACGGCGGTGCTGGCGGAACCGGAGGCAGCACCCCCAACGGCAAAGGCGGCAAAGGAGGCGTGGGCGGCAACGGCACAGGCGGCGTGACTTCCACTGGTGGCGCTGGCGGCGCTGGCGGCGCTGCGACAGCAGGCACCGGCAATGGCGGCACAGGCGGCAATGGCGGATTACCGAATGGAGTCGGTGGTGCTGGCGGCACAAGTGTCGGCGGGACCCCCGGAACAACGGGAGCTTCGCAAGGTGCCGGATAGTTGAAAAATTCACACGTGTGAAGCAGTTTTCGCGCCACTCTTGCTATTCGATCAGATGCCAGTAATGTCCTAAAGACTGAGGACTTTCCTAGTACTGCTCGAGAGGTATTTTCATGTCGTCTCCCCGCAAGCGTGGCCTGATCGTTGCAGCTCTAGGCGCTTCCGCTCTCACAGGTGCTGCACTCGTCGCTGGCTCGACATCCACAGTTGCAGCAGCCGATGCAGATCAAGCCAATTGCGTTGAGCAAGCAATGGAAATGTCGCGGTATTTGCGTCAGACGATCGACACTCCGGGGTCCGCGCGCCAACGCGGTGTTGAGCGCGTGATAGCTCGCATTAAGGAGAAGTCAGCCGCGTGTATTGATGTGCTTTTCCGTGACGGCACCCAAGAGCAACCTGATGCGGGTCTTCTTGGTGGCGACGGATTTAGCTATATCGGCGGCATGTTTGATCAGTCGATATGCGGGCTACCTACTCCATGCAACGGCGGCAACGCCGGAAAGCTCATTGGCAATGGCGGTGACGGCTACAACGGTGGCACTGGCGCAGCAGGCGTGTAGTCACTCTGCCGCCACGCACAACACTTCGTCGAGCGTGGCGGCGGAAGTCGCTCGGCCATCGAACCGAATGGTGTCGATCAAGACCGGCCCTGTTATCTCGATATTTGCCATGACATAGCGCTGACCCAGTGCCGTACGACGCACGGACTCTTCCGGTGCACATCGGCCACTCAGAGTCGATGCATCTTCAAAGTTGACGCCCACCTGCGCTATGTCGGGCTCCGCATCGAGCACCGAGACCATCCGGGCGATGTACGCCTCCGGCGCAAAGAAG
>JBIHZU010000105.1:0-6249 GCA_044240285.1 Candidatus Nanopelagicales bacterium
GTGGATTCGGGGCGTTACGTAGTGATTCCCATTGGCGGCCAGGGGTCGCATGTGCTCGGTGGTCTCTCGCAGGCCAACGCGCTGATTGTGGTGCCGGCAGACGTCACGCGAATCTCCGACAATGAACCAGTGACCGTCATCGACTTAGGTGGCGCCGGATGAGCGAGTTCACTCACCTCAACGACCGTGGCGAGGCGCGCATGGTCGACGTCACGGCCAAGGAGGTCACGGTTCGCGAAGCACGTGCCTCTGGCCGGGTGCAGGTGTCCGCAGAGATCATCGGGCTGCTGCGAGGAGGAGGACTGCCGAAGGGCGACGCGATCGCGGTTGCTCGCATCGCGGGCATCCAGGCGGCCAAACGTACGCCCGATCTAGTGCCGTTGTGCCATCCGATCGCGATTCATGCAGTGGATGTTGACTTGTCTGTTGAAGATGATCACGTGGCTATTTCCGCGACCGTGCGCACCGCAGATCGCACCGGTGTGGAGATGGAAGCTCTGACCTGTGTGGCCGTGGCGGGGCTTGCATTGATTGACATGGTCAAAGCCGTCGATAAAGGCGCGACAATCACCGACGTCCGGGTAGAACACAAGTCGGGCGGACGATCCGGCACTTGGCAGCGAGCGGACAACTGACCATGTCTGCGTGGCCCGCGACTCTGCGAGAGGGCCGAGTGGGGCTTCGACCCATTCGCCTTCGTGATGGCTCTGCTTGGCGCGAGGTTCGTTCCCGCAATGTCGATTGGCTGCGTCCGTGGGAGGCGACTGTTCCTAGTGACTCAGCCGACTTCGCCCCGAGCTTTTCCGCCATGGTGCGCAGATTGAAAGCTGAGGCCCGCGAGAGTCGGACTCTGCCGTGGGTAGTTACCTACGACGGCACGCTCGTGGGCCAATTGACCGTGGGCGGCATCTCGTGGGTCTCGCTTCGTAGCGCCTATATCGGCTACTGGATTGACAGCCGAGTGGCCGGTCGGGGGATTATGCCCACCGCGGTCGGCATGGCTACGGATTTCTGCTTCAGGCAGTTGGGGCTGCACCGCATCGAAATCAACGTACGGCCGGAGAATGAGGCCTCCCAGCGAATTCCGGAGAAACTCGGATTCCGAATGGAGGGCCTGCGGCCGCGATACCTACACATCGACGGTGACTGGCGCGATCATCTGACCTACGCGTTGGTGGCAGAAGATGCCCCAGAAGGCGTGCTATCCCGGCTTATTCGGACCGACCAAGGCATGAACACAATATTGCGACACGACGACACAACGATGTCGTAATGCGCGCCTATCCCTGACTCTGCCGTTACCGTCAGACTCGTGACGGGCCTCATATATGTGGCGATCATCGCCCTCTGGGCAGCAGTGCTCATTCCTATCTGGTTGCGCCGTCACGAAGCCGATGAGATTAAGGCCGTTGACCGCTTTGATGGCGCGATGACGGCACTCCGAGGATTCCGCCTTGGCTCTCGTGGCGCTGTTGAAACTGAGGTGTCCGTCAAGGGCGCTGGGCGCAGCGAACGCCCGGTTTCGACTGCTGCCGCCCGGCGCCGCAAGGTCCTGGTTGTCTTGGCTGCTGTGTTCGTGATCGCTGTTATTTCGTGGATTCTGGGTTGGCTGCCGATCTGGGCACCGCTTGTCGTGGTGGCGCTCTTCGCAGTATTCGTCTTCCTTGCCCGCAAGCAGGTGGTGGCCGAAACCCGCGCGTCTCGCACTTCGCGAAGAGCACGCCCCACGAGCTCCACCCGCGCTGCATACGACGAGGACTACGAGGGTGCACCTCCGCCGCGTCGTCGCCGCCGCGAGGAGCGCGTCTACGCGGACATAGACGCTGAATACACGCAAGCTCGCGAGGAAGAGCTCGCTCGCCCTCGCCGCCATGATCCGTTGCGCCCCACGGGCAGCTGGGAGGCGATGCCGCAGAATCTGCCCACCTATGTTGATGCGCCTTCCGCCTCGGCGGTACCGCGTCGCATCGATCGGGCGACGGGCACCTGGGACTCGCAGGCGATGCTCGATCAGGTCCGCGTCCAGCGTGACCGAGCGGCGGCCGCAGATTTCTTCGATCAGACGCAGGATTACGAAGATCAACGTCGCGCCTCTGGCGCCTGAGCGCCTCTCTGACTCCCATCACGCCTTGGTAGGGTGTGAGCCTCCCGTTGGGGGGCTGTAGCGCAGTCCGGTAGCGCACCTCGTTCGCATCGAGGGGGTCAGGGGTTCGAATCCCCTCAGCTCCACAAATAGCAATGCCCAGGGTTGTTCCCCTGGAGCCTGTCTCCCAAACCCAACCCCGGAGCACACAATCGCGATTGAGGTGGTCTAGGCAGGCATACTGGAGGGATGCGTACTCGCCTTGCCGCAGTACTTGCTGCAGCAGCCTTATCCGTCGCCACCCTGGTCCCGATGACTGTGGCGTCCGCGGCCCCAGCGGCAGTCCCAGCGGCTGCCGACCAGTACGTCGGGTGTACGTGGCAGTTGGGCTATAAGGATCAGACTCTGGCGTGTGGGAAGTCATTCTCGAAGGCGGGTGTCGCGGCGTTTTCCCAGTGCTGGCGATACCGTCCGGCTTCGGCGAGCGTGCAACGTCGCGTGGGTAGCGAGTGGGTCCGCACGCCGTTGCGGGTTCGTATCTTTGCCCAGGCTGATTCGTGCAATGCGAGCGTGTCTTGGCGTTCGATGGTGTCAGTACCAGTGACTGCCCGGCACCCGGGAAAGACGACAACTTACGAGATTGTGTTGCCGGCGACAGACAAGTACCGGCGCACGGTATTGCCGTTTGGAGTGTGCGTGGTGTCTGTCGGTACCACTACGCCATGCGCGTGAGCGCCTAGACCCAAGTAGGCATCCAGATACGTAGGACCAGTAATGGCTGCGGAATCGGCTCACCTGTCCAAATCGGATACCACCACCACGCCGCAATCACAGTGAGCAGCAAGATCGACCCGGCTCCTACTGCGCCCCAAAGTCGTCGACGGGAAGATGCCTTGACGGGCCCAAGGATCGAACCACACGACATCGCCAGCGCTATTGCCACGAATGGAGCGAAGGCCACCGCATAGAACGAAAAGATCGTGCGGTCGAGGATGAGCCACCACGAAACCCAGCCTGCAAGCATGCCTGCGAGGAGAGCACCCGAGCGCCAGTCACGCCACGCGATCCAGCGCCACAGTTGGTGCAGGAGCGCGAAGCAGCCACCCCACCACAGCACCGGATTGCCCACTGCGAGGACTTCAGCGGCGCAGTTGCTTCCTGTGCACGAGCCCGCGCCATTGGGGAATGACTCGTAGTAGAAGGACACCGGTCGTACTTGGAACATCCAACTGAGGGGGTTGGACTGGTAGGAGTGGTCTGCAGTGAGATTGATGCTGAAGTTCCAGGCTTCCACGTGGTAGTGCCACAACGAGAGCAGCGCTGAAGGAATCCATGTGTGGGGTTGCGAGTCAGCCCAATGCCGTCCCCATCCGCCATCGGTGACAAACCAGCCGGTCCACGTCGCAAGGTAGGTCACGAACGCGACTACGACGATGCCAATGAAGGCTGGAGGTGCGCTCTTGAGTACGGATACCCAGAACGGATGACGTATGCCGATGGACTTGCGTGTGCCGACATCCCAGAGGACGGCCATGACGGCAAACACTGCGACGAACCAGATGCCGGACCACTTCACACCGCAGGCCAGGCCGAGTGAGATTCCCGCGAGCCATCGGTAAGGGCGCCAGCCCAGGCTTGGCCCCATGCCGGCACACACGGCATCGAGGCCACGTAAAGACACGATTTTGGCCAGCCGTTTTCGGGTGAAATCGCGATCGAGGACAAGAAAGCCGAATCCGGCAAGCGCCCAGAAAGCCAGGATGTTGTCGAGCAACGACGTGCGGCTCATCACGATGCTCAGGCCGTCAAGTGCGAGGAAGAGACCGGCGAATATTGCGATTAGGTCTGAACGAGTCATGCGTCGGACGATGCGGACAAGGATGAAGACGGCGAGTGTGCCAAGCAAGGCCACCGAGAAGCGATAACCGAATGGAGTTGCGCCGAACAGATATTCGCCGACAGCGATTGTCCACTTACCGAACGGTGGGTGGACCACAAACGATGACTGATCCGTGAAGATGTTGAGCGTCCGCCAGTCTCCATTGGAGTTCAAGATGATGTCGTTGGCGTCCTTGACGGTCGACTGCTCGTAGCCGTAGCGGAGGAGGGACAGCGCATCCTTGGCGTAGTAGGTCTCGTCAAACATGACCGCGTGCGGGCGCCACAGATCAACGAATCGGATTACTCCTGCGATGCCGGCCACGACCAAGGCACTGACCCAGCCAATCCAGGCCTTGGGCATCGGGGGGTAGAGGCGCTCAGGCAGGCTACGAGTGTCACGGGCAGGCATCGGGCGAAGCTTCGCCAAGAGGGTCGCGGTGCTCACGGGGCCTGCCTCACCCGGTCATCGTAGGCGCCCTGACACCATGGAGGCGTGAGCATGGTCAATGGCGGCCTCGTGGTGGCGGCAACTCCTCTGGGGAATCCTGCCGACGCTTCTGCGCGACTGCGTGATTTGCTTGCGAATGCGGACGTCATCGCAGCAGAAGACACCCGGCGCCTACGCCGACTGGCCAGCGATCTTGGGCTGCAGGTCACCGGCCGAGTCGTGTCGTTTCATGAGTCGGCCGAGAAGGCTCGAACGCCGGGACTCATCGAAGCAATGCAGGGTGGTGCCACTGTGCTGCTCGTCTCCGACGCTGGGATGCCAGGTGTGAGCGATCCGGGCTATCGGCTTATTCGGGCGGCCATAGACGCCCGCCTGGCAATTACGGTCGCTCCCGGCCCATCTGCCGTGCTGACGGCCCTGGTGCTCTCTGGGCTTCCCGTTGATCGCTTTTGCTTTGAGGGCTTCTTGTCTCGACGTGGTGGCGAGCGTCGCGCGCGTATTGCCGAACTTGTCCATGAACCACGAACCCTCGTGTTCTTCGAAGCTCCGCATCGTATCGTGGCCACGCTTGCCGTTCTCGCGGAGGCCTTTGGCCCGCGCCAAGCTGCTATCTGTCGCGAACTCACAAAGACATACGAGGAGGTCATCCGAGGCGATCTCGTCGAACTCGCACAGAGTGTGACGGAATTGCGCGGCGAGATCACTCTCGTCGTTGAGGGCCGCACCACGCCGCAGTTGGCCTCCGCTGACCCCGCCAGGCTGGCTGAAGAGGTCGCCCGACGTGTAGAGGCGGGTGCTGATCGCAAAGAGGCGTTGACTGAGGTGGCCGCCGAAGCAGGAGTTCCGCGCCGAGCTGTCTATGACGCTGTCGTTGCTGCCAAGCGCGCCCCCTAGGATTGCGTTATGACAGACAAGGCGTACTACGTCACGACGCCGATCTATTACGTCAACGATGCGCCTCACATTGGCCACGCCTACACCACGACTGCGGGCGATGTTCTCACTCGCTGGCACCGTCAGCGCGGCGAAGATGTCTGGTACCTCACCGGCGTCGATGAGCACGGCACGAAGGTCCAGCGTGCCGCAGAAGCAGGTGGGGTCTCGCCGCAAGAATGGGTCGACAGACTCGTTGCCGATGCATGGCTGCCCGTGCTCGGCACCGTTAATGCCGCCAATGACGACTTCATTCGCACTACCTCCGACCGACATAAGCTCGCGGTGCAGAGGTTCTGGGAGGTAGTGCGCGAAAATGGTTATGTCTACGCCGCTCCTTATGCGGGGCCCTACTGCGTTGGCTGTGAGGAGTTCAAACTCGCGGGTGATCTTGTTGCCGGCGAAGGTGACTTCAAGGGTCAGCAGTTGTGCCCGGTGCATGGTCGACCGGTGGAGCAGGTGGAAGAAGACAACTGGTTCTTCAAGCTCTCTGCGCTAGCTGAGCGGTTGATTGCGCATTACGAGACTAACCCTGATGCAATCCAACCGCAGAGCGCCTACAACGAAGTGATGTCGTTCCTGCGCCAGGGTCTCATGGATATCTCGATGTCGCGGTCGTCAGTCAAGTGGGGGATTCCACTGCCGTGGGATTCCGATCAAGTTGTCTACGTATGGTTCGACGCGCTTCTCAACTACATCACGGCGGTGGGCTACGGCGCAGATCCCGGCACCGTAGAAGCTGAGTTATTCGAGCGTACGTGGCCGGTTGACGTGCACTTAGTCGGCAAGGACATTCTGCGATTCCATGCGGTCTACTGGCCCGCGATGTTGATGGCGGCCGAACTTCCCTTGCCACGCAAGGTCTTTGCGCACGGCTGGTTGTTGGTGGGCGGTGAGAAGATGA
>JBIHZU010000106.1:0-6153 GCA_044240285.1 Candidatus Nanopelagicales bacterium
TGCAGTGGGTGATGTCACCAAGTATCTGACCGAGGGTCAATTGGTGGCGTTGCCGGAGTTGCACTTCACGTTGGAGCAGACTGGCGCCGCACATGACGCTGTCGAAGGCAACGCCGTCGGCAAAGTTTTGATCGACATCGCCGAACTGTAGATCGATTGTCGGTGTCGAAAGACATACTGGTCACACATGTACGTGAGGGGGAGCAGTGGCCAAGGCTGATCGGTCTCGCATTGCACAACTCGATGCCGCTGTTGCGTCGAAGTTGTCCGAGCTTGACCTGCGCACGTGGGTGGTGGATTATCTCCGCTGGATCGAGTGGGGCACTGGCACTGAGACTCAGCTCCTACGTGTCGACGATGTCGCTCTCTGGGAGGGTGAACCACGCGCAGGGCAAGTTCCGAACTTGGCTCAGATTGACACAGGCACTTTGCGTATCACCTCTCGCCGGGTGATGTATGCCGGCATGTCACAGCATCGGGTCGTGCGATTACCTCGACTCGCCACGTGGAGTTATGGCGATGAGGTGCTCTCATTGGGCGCCGAGGAATCATCTCGCATTTGGCATTTCGCTGATTTGACCCGGGCTAATGCGTTCTTAGGAGCGGTGCTGCTCAATATCGCGGATAACTTCGTGGATGAAGAACAGCCAGCGCTAGATCGGGTTCCTGAAAACGACATAGAGACCTACATTGCGACATTCGACGAACAAGAAGTGGCTCCGGCACGTGAGCAGGTTGCCCGCTCTGCCACCGACGCTGAGACGTTGAGACGCATTAACGGGATGGGCTGATCCCGAGTTCGCCGTTGTGTTCGCCGAGTAGTGGTGCTCGTCGCGGAGCTTGACCGGGTGCGCTCGCAAACTTGATTGCTTGGCCCGCGATAGCGATGGGATCCGAACCCGGGAAGTCGACAGACGTGATCATTGACCGCGCAACCACATGTGGGTCTGCAGCGATGGCAGCGGCGTTATTAAGCGGTGCGCATGGAATTCGTCCGCCAAGGGACGCAACGATCTCCTCAGTAGTGAATTGCCGTGACCACTTCTCCACGACTGCGTACACCTCGGCTGAGCGGTTCGCGCGATCTGCATTGCGTGCATATCGCGGATCGGATCCAAGTTCGACCGTGCCCATGATCTCGGTGAGTAAGCGCCAGTGATGGTCGGTCGGTGCCGCAATCGCTACGTGACCATTTCTCGTACGGACTACGCCGTAGGGACACAGCAGCGGATGTGTGTTGCCCTGTGGTTCAGGGCTCTCCCCAGTGATGGAGAACTGATAGACAATGCGTTCGGTCAGCGCAAGGATCGCGTCATACAACGCAATGTCGACGAAGTCACCGACTCCGGTGCGCTGGGCTTGCACTACCGCCGCGAGGATGCCTGCCGCGGCGAGAGTGGCGGGGTACGTATCGCCAATACCCGGGCCGACTTTGACCGGGTGTTCCGCGTCTTCACCCGTGATGCTCATGATGCCGCCCATGGCTTGAGCAACGATGTCGAATGCGGGCCAATCGGCGTAGGGACTTAGACCAGTACGCGGGTCGCCGAATCCGCGGATACTCGCGTAGACAAGCTTGGGGAACCGCTCGTGCAAGAACTCCCACGACAGGTTGAAGCGATCCATGACACCGACTCGAAAATTCTCGACGATCACGTCCGTGCTCGATAGAAGTTCGAGCAGGGATTCGCGACCTGCCGGACTCTTGAGGTCGAGAACTACCCCGCGCTTATTGCGATTCACGCTGGCGAAATACCCGCCATAACCGGGTGCACCCTGCGGGACTCCATCGGGGAACGGGCCCCAACCGCGAGCCATATCGCCGTCGGGCGGCTCTACTTTGATCACATCGGCGCCCATGTCGGCAAGCAGCATCGTGCAGAACGGACCTGACAGCACCTGGGTCAGGTCGAGGACACGTATGCCGGTGAGGGGACCTTGAATCACAAGACGACGATATCGGGAGTCTGTGCCCGCTAGTCTCGACACGTGGGTATGCGCAGTCCTTCATCGTTTCTCCGCGGAATCCGCCATCCCGAGGGCTTCCATGGCCGAGGCGTGACTAACGGATTCTTCGAGGGCTGGTATGTCAAACTCGTCTCATCCGACATGTCGCAACGTTGGGCTGTGATTCCCGGAGTTTTTCGCGGTATTGGCGACGGGGCTGCCGTCGATGAGGCCTTCGTACAAGTCCTTGATGGTTCAACCGGGCGATCCTGGTATCACCGATTTGTTCCATCGGAGTTCCGTGCCGCGGAGGGCCGCTTTGACGTGTGGGTGGGAGGCAATCACTTCTCGCCACATGGCGCTCGGCTTGATCTCCCACAATTACGAGGCGACATCTCATTCACCAGTGAATTCGATCCGTGGCCTGTCACGTGGCGACGCCCGGGCATCATGGGTTGGTACGCCGCTGTGCCGTTCATGGAGTGCTATCACGGCATTGTGTCATTCGGACATTCGCTCAGCGGCGTCATCGATGTAGAAGGCAATAAGACTGACTTTGCTGGCGGTCGTGGTTACGTCGAGAAGGATTGGGGCCGTGCGTTCCCCGCAGGCTATGTATGGATGCACAGCAACCACATCGAGCAAGATTCGAGTGCATCACTTATTGCATCAGTCGCCATGATTCCGTGGATGCGCACGGCATTCCGTGGATTCATTGTTGGCCTCAAACATGGCGGCAATTTGTACCAATGGGCAACCTACAACAGATCGCGCGAAACAAATCTGCGCATCGATGACTCTCGAGTGTCCTGGCAACTTAGCGGTCCTGACGGTGTTCTCACCCTCGAAGCCGAGCGTGTGCGTGGCGGTTTGCTGCATGCGCCGCTTCGTACAGCGATGCATCAAAGGGTTGAGGAAACCCTGGACGCAGTCGTGCACATCCAGCATGTGCGTGATGGCCAGGTACTCCTGGACTCCCGTGGTGTGTGCGCTGGCATGGAAGTGTTTGGCGATGTCGACGGTCTTCTTGCGACAAAGACCAAATAGCTGATTCCGTGTTTGGTGTTGCGACAAAACAAAGATTAGGTAAATTCCCCAAGAAATAGCCCAAAAGATTTTGGCTCTGTCCTGGTAAGAACCATGATGGTCTCGTGAACATTCGCCGGAGCGCTGCGTTGAGAGCTGTGGCCGTAGTCGCAGGCATTGCGGCTTTGATTGCGGTCCCCGTGATGACACAGACAGCCAACGCCACGGATGCCCCTCGAATCTCCTTGTCGAACGCGAGGGTGTTTCCCGACGCAACTGAAGCAACCTGGCGCAGTTTGCGTGTCCGTGTCGTGTCTTCGACTCTGCCCGTAAACGTACGTCTTATTCGCAATGGCGCCACAGTGCAAACAAAGACGGTCTCGGCCTCGGGAACTTCTGTGTCGTTTACGACAGCAGGCCTTCGTACGGGAACCTATTTTGTCGTAGCAAGTGATGGGCAGGACGAGACACGCAGTCGCGTTGTGGTGGCTCGTGGATGGTCTCCAATCGCTGCCGACCGGCCCAGTTGGGCCTCCTGCTCGACAATCACCTGGTCGTACAACTCTTCTCGGGCTCCTCGAGGAGGTGACGTCGCTATTCGCAAGGACGTACGCGCTGTTTTCGCGACGTTGTCCGCTGTTACTGGATTAACTTTCAAGCCGGTCAGTTCCAAAGGCGAAATTGTGGTGCGGTGGGGTGATGCGGATGGGGCCGACGGATTGGGTGGCGTGTCCTGGACAAGTGGCCCAGGATCAGCGGTTTCCGGATACGTCGAACTCAGTAGGACAAGCGAGTGGGCGAGAACTCCTGGCCCGAGAGACCGGGGCGTCCTAATTCTCCATGAGGCTTCCCATGCCCTCGGGCTCGGACACGTCGAGCTTAACCGGGCTCTGATGTCGCCGACTTACGTACCGGGGACCACAAGCCCGACGATCGGCACCGGCGAGAGACTTGGCTTGTCGACCATGTACCGCCCTGGCTCCTGCACCTAATCAGCGCTAATTCGTTCCTATCAGTTCACCTTCTGTTCAGGCAGCCGAGCCCCTACGTAATCTGCGACTTCTAGCCTCCAGTTATGAGCAGGGAGGCTAGATGACGATCGTTGCTCCGAGCAGTCCCAAGGGGGATCTGGACGGCGCCGATTCTGACGTGCCGATGGCGATCACGATCAATCGTGGCCGTCAGGACAACGTCTTTCGCACCCTCGCGATTTCTGCCGGAATCGTGGTGCTCGTCATTATGGGCATGGTTGGTGTGTTCCTCGCCCTTCGCGGTGCTCAGGCTCTCGGAGTCGCTGGTTGGGGATTCATCACCACTCAATCCTGGGAACCAGACGGTGGCAATTTCGGCATCGCTGCCGTGCTTGTCGGAACACTGCTAATCGCTCTTGTCGCGATCTGTGTCGCCATCCCGCTGGCCATCGGAATGGCCTTGTTCATTTCCGAATACGCGCGCGGTTGGTTGAAGAGCACATTGGTCAGCCTCGTCGATCTCATGGCTGCCGTGCCGTCCGTTATTTACGGCCTCTGGGGCTTTTTCTTCTTGCAAGGCCAGATGGTTCCCATCGCACGGTGGATATCGACGTACTTTGGCTGGATCCCGCTCTTTGCCGTTGATGGTGCTGATCCCACTGACCCATTGAGCACGGCAACGGTCTACACGTCCTCGACCTTCATCGCTGGCATCGTCGTGGGATTTATGGTCATGCCCATCATCTCTTCAGTGATGCGTGAAGTGTTTAGTCAGGCTCCGGTTGGCGAGCGTGAAGGCGCGTACGCCCTTGGAGCTACTCGCTGGGGCATGATCCGCACCGTCGTCCTACCCTTCGGACGTGGCGGCATGATCGGCGGAACCATGCTCGGGCTGGGCCGTGCGATGGGCGAGACAATTGCGGTCTTCATGATCATCTCGATCGTCTTCTATATCCAACCGCACCTTCTGCAAAACGGTGCTTCTTCGGTGTCATCACTCATTGCTTTGCGATACGGAGAGTCGACTGCGCTCGGTTTGTCGGCGCTTATGGCGGCAGGACTAGCGCTATTCCTGCTGACACTTGTGGTGAACTTTTTCGCCTCTATAGTTGTGTCTCGTTCTCGATCGGGAGCGTCTAGTGATGCTTAGTCCAAATGCCACTAAGCGCACCGTTCTCGGCGTGCGCCCTGATCCATCCGTTGATGTGCCTGAGTCCAAGGTCGCTCTACGGAAAGTGCGTAGGTCAGACATCTATTCAGTGCTTGGCTCCTTGGCTGCCTCACTCGCACTTACTGGACTCATTTTCACGACTTTGACCCCGTTCAATGGAGCAATCGGCTTCTTCGTTGTGTGGTTCGTGTCCTTCGTGGTGTTCTATGCGTTGTTGACTTCCTTCGACGAGGACGCACAAGCGGTGCGTGATCGAATCGCTGGTGTTGTCATTCGGACGCTGGCCGCGATCGTGGTCGGAGTTCTGGTCTTCGTCATCGTGTTTACGGCCGGTAAGGGCTGGGAAGTTCTCGTAAACGCCAACTTCTTCACGCAAGACATGTCAAATGCAGGCCCACTTGATCCTTTGATTGTGGGCGGCATCATCCACGCGGTTGTGGGCACCCTGATTGAGATCGCCATAGCTTTGGCAATCGTCATTCCGCTCGGCTTGGCAGTCGCGGTGTATCTGACCGAGATACCGAGCAAGTTCAGCCGGATAGTGCGAACGATCGTGGAAGCTATGACAGCCCTGCCTTCGATCGTTGCCGGCCTGTTCATCTACGCAACATTGATCATGATCTTGACCAAGCAACAGTCTGGTTTTGCGGCGGCTATGGCCATTGGCATCATGATGTTGCCCATCATCATTCGCTCAGCGGATGTGGCGCTACGTCTAGTGCCGGGCACCCTGAAAGAAGCGTCCTATGCTCTCGGATCAAGCCAATGGAGCACGGTACGTTACGTGACTTTGCCGACTGCAAAGTCGGGTCTAGCTACCTCGATCATTCTCGGAACTGCACGGGGCATCGGGGAAACCTCGCCGGTCCTGCTTTGTGCTGGGTTCACAGCCGCAATGAATTGGAATCCTTTCGAAGGGCCGATGATCTCCTTGCCGCTGGCAGTGTTCGAATTCGTCAAATCGCCTGAGCCGACGATGATCGCTCGTGGATTTGGCACTGCGGTAGTTCTTCTCGGTCTTGTTCTCGTCATGTTTGT
>JBIHZU010000007.1:0-19571 GCA_044240285.1 Candidatus Nanopelagicales bacterium
TAAGGGCGTCCATCGACTGGGCACGCGAAATGCGCGGCACGAGATCGAAGGAGAGCCCAGTGGCCCCAGCCGCCTGTAGGCCGCGAATGGTGTCGAGATCGACCGCGGGTTGGAGGAAGGACAGCGCCACCATGCCCGGGCGCAGCCGTGAGGCCCGCTGGTAGTCGAGTGGGCGCACCGTGGCCACCGCATCTGCAGCAGCGAGCGCATCGTCGAGCCCTGAATCAGGGACAACGAGCGCTCCAGCGGCTTGATATTGGGCGTCAGTGGCGTACGCTTTACTGCCCGCACCCGACTGGACCACAACATCAAGTCCGAGTTGAGTGAACTTCGCCACCGTGCTTGGCACAACGGCCACCCGGTTTTCACCAGCACGAGTCTCTGCCGGAATCAAAAGCCTCATTGCCACCTCCGGCCCGTAGCCTAGGGCCTCAGTAGTAGACCCGCTAGACGAGGTCGTCTGAGCCACGCCTGGAGAGTATTCGGGCGATAACGCGCATCTGCATCGCGATCGAGATGAGCAGGCCGATCGCTCCCACGATGCGTAGATAGCCGGAGTACTCCGCATTGCCGGCCATGCCAGCGGCCATGAAGAGCAAGACTGAGCCAATGAGGCCAAAGACGCCCAAGGTGGCGAAAAGGATCGAGTCGAGCCACGACTGAACCCTCGCTCCGTCGTGCCCACTGAATCGATCAACGCGTAGCGTGAGTCGACCCGAGCGCGCCTGCAGTGCAATGTCCTCGCCGAGCTGGGGAAGCATGCGCAGCGACGGAAGGGAACGTGCGAGTTCTTTGAAGAACTCCTGCTCCGGATCTGCCAAAGCACCGACAGCAATCTCTGACATACGAGTCTGCGCTGTGGGACCCATCCGGAAATGCGGATCGACGATGCGCAAGGTGCCATCAAGCGTCAGCAAGGCGCGACCGAGCACGGTGAGCGCTCGCGGCACACCAATGCCGTGACGACTGAGCGTTCGGATAACAACCTGAATTGCACGTGGATCGAAGCTGCTGCCTTGTACTTCTGTCAGCGCGACGCCGAGTTCGAATTCGAGTGACGCCATGTCAATGTCTTCGCCATCTCGTCCCGCCATGCGTCGTACGGATCGAGCCAGAAGCGAAGGATCCCGCATGCTGAATCCGAAGGCCATCTGCTGGAGTGCTTCAAGCGTGACCGGATCGAGGTAGCCGACCGCTCCGTAGTCGATAAACCACTCGGTGCCTTGCGGATCAATCAGGATGTTTCCTGGGTGCGGATCAGCGTGATACACACCGTCTTGCAAGACTTGCGAGAGAAATGAGTTGAGCAGATTGACCGCGAGTTCTTCGCGCGGTACACCAGACGCATCAAGAGCCTCGGTGTCAGAGACGGGGACACCCGTGACTTCTGCCATGACCAGGACACGACGCGTAGTCAGTTCGCCGAAGACCTCCGGAAATGCGATGCCCTTGTCATGAAGTCGTGCGCGACGAATCGCTGCATTGTTCGCGGCTTCACGAGTGAAGTCGAGTTCCTGCTTAACACCGTTCACCAACTCGGTCACGAGATTTTCCACACCTAAGCGCGCCGCGGACTCCGAACGCCGATTGAGTTGACGGGCAAGCCAGATCAGTACCCGACCGTCACGGTCAACAGACTCCTCAACCCCTGGCCGCTGTACCTTCACGATCACCTTGCGACCATCCGGCAAGGTCGCTCGATGCGTCACACCAATGGATGCAGCAGCGAGTGGCTGTAGATCGAATTTCGCGAAGAGAACCTCAAGTGTGCTGCCCAATTCGCGTTCGATCACTTCGCGAACTTCTTCAGGCGGCAGGCCAGGTACGGCAGTGCGCAACTCTGCGAGTTCGCGGATCACTACCGCGGGGAGTAGGTCTTCACGGGTGGAAGCGATCTGCCCGAACTTAATGAGCATGCCGCCGGATTGCTCCAAGGTGAGCCGCAACGCGCGCGCGCCTTCAGGGGTTGCGAGGCTGCGTACGGACCGCACCCGACGACCCACGAGACCGTTACTGCGGGCTGCTCGAATGATCTGTCGGATTCGGCTTACGACCGATAGGCGAAGTCGCAGTGCTCGGATGGGGTGCGGGATCCGAAGTTTGCGTCGCACTCGAGGGCGCAGGAGCGCGTCGATAACCACGCTTGCCAGCAATGTGATGAAAAGGACGTAGAGGATGAATCCAAGCCCGGCGCCCCAGACGTCAGAAGGATCATTGAAGTCCCAAGACCCGGTCTGGAACGCTACGAGGATCCAGCCAGCAGCGAATCCGATGATTCCTGCGAAAGCCGCACGCAGGAATCCGCGGTGTACGCCAAGAATGCGACCGGCTACCCAGCCGACTGCAATGAGAATGGACAGCAGAACCAATAAACCGAAGACTGCGGAAACAACCTGCCCGAATCCCTCGCTCATGAGGGTGATCGTGCCATGTCTCTAGAACCCATGGGTCACGGATGTCGCTACACGCGCTTAGCGAGCGCTCCGGTAAGCCGAGCTAATGCAGGGCTAACCAAGCCACGAGGCACGAGGACACGCACAATCTCCAACTGATCCGACGCAACCGCAGCCGCTAGAGCAGCCGCCAACTCTTCCTCCGTGCTCACCAGGCACCCTCGTCCACGTCCAAATACCGCCGGCAGGTGCTCTGCGGCTAGCGAGGGGATGTCGTTAAAGGGGCCATCGAGCATGGGTCGCTGGGTGCCATAGCCGCCGTTGTCGACGATCACAATGATGGCGGGTACGCCGTGGAAGGCCGCCGCAGCAGCCTCCATGCCGGTCATAGCGAAAGCGCCGTCACCGACGAGCACCACTGGCCTTCGCGAGTCAGCCTTGCCTGCACCTAGTGCGGCGGGAACCGCGTAGCCCATGGTGGCGTAGTAAGCACTGGCCAAGGACCACGCCGGCGCCGGTAGGTCTACGGATGCGAACAGGCACTCACCTGGATCCACCAGCAACCCATGTCGGTCGTCGATAGCAGCAGCGACGGCGGCCATGACGCGCTCGACGGTTGCCGGAGCACCGGCGACTGGGACGAAAGGTGCATGCACTGGTTGTGGCAACGGCGTCTTATCGAGGCGGTGAACACGCGCGGCTTCCTCAAGAGCGGGTAGGAACGCCCACAACGGCACATTGGCATAGGTACGCAAACCGACTGTCACGTCGGTGTCTGTCACTTCAATCATCTTGCGCTGAGCGAGATTGGCAGTGAATCCACCCATGTTTAGGTCAGTACGAAGCACACCGAAGCTGATGATCTCATCGGCGCCTTCAACTCGTTCGACAACTTCCTCGCTCGACACGGCTCCCATGTAGACACCCAGCGAGAGTGGATGCCGTTCGGGGAAGAATCCTTTCGCTAAACCAGAAGTCGCAACCTGTATGTGCACGTGTTCGGCAAAATCCTTCAGGTGTTCCCCGAGCCCACGTCGCCAGGCAAGTGCACCGGCGATGATCACTGGACGATCAGCACGTATCAATTGCTCCAATGCGTCCTCAACGGCAGCCGCGAGACGCTCACTGTCTAGCGGAGGTAGCGAAATCTCCAGGTCACCTGACGGCGGCGCAATGGCCACGCCCACCATGTCGCGTGGAACTTCAATGTAGCCAGGACGCTGGTCAGAGATCATTCGCGAAATCACAGCGTCGATGTGATCAGCGGCGGTATGGGGATTGTCTAGAACATGTTGAATGACCGTAAGGTCGCTGAAGACGCGCAGTTGAGTGTCGAAGTCCTTCACTCGATGATGCAGCAGCGGCTCGCCTTTGCGCTCAGCGACTCCGGGCGCACCGCTGAGAAGCAGCAGGGGCACTTGCTCGGCCCACGCACCAGCGACTGCATTCGCCATCTTCAGCCCGCCGACGCCATAGGTCGAGGCGGCGACGCCAAATCCGCGTAGCCGGGCGTAGGCATCCGCAGCAAAGGCAGCACCTTGTTCATCGCACGTGACGTGAATGGGGAACCCTTCGTCATCAAGGGCCCCAAACAGACGCAAGGCGAAGTCGCCCACAATCCCAAATCCGCAATCGACTCCTCGCTCACGGAAGCGACGCACGAGGTGACTGGCGATAGTGAGTTCTGCGGAAGACATGGCGAAAACATACCTCCACGGGTCAGCGTCACTAACGAGCCCATAGCCGTGCTAGGGGCAGGCAGATTGCCAATCAATTTGTGTATCTGCGACGTTGGACAACGCAAGGGCCACCAACGGACACAACGCGGCGGCTTGCGGCGCCGCAGCTGATGCTGACTTCAGCAAGTCATAGGCCGCCTGGGCGCCATCGACCTTCACGATCTCGAGCAGCTGACCGAGCAACTGTTCGTAGGGCGTCTGCGTCGACACCGGACTCGGCGTCGCAGTCGGTGTGGGAGTAGACGGTTCAAAAGAGGAGGCGGCGGGGGTGACCTGGGTCGAAGTCGTTGTCCCCGAGTTTCGCGCAAATCCCGCGGCGATGAGCGTTATCGCTACGACCGCACTGAGCCCGGCGACCGACAAGGCGATGACCAACTTGATCCCGGAGCGAGAACTCATGGTCTAGACGCTAGATGATTATCTAGTTCGATGCCGAGATAGAGCCTCATTACTTGTCAGCACTGAGGTGCAGCGCCTTTCGTGGACAGCCCTTGACGGCTTTGGTGGCCTGCGAGATTTCTTCGACATCGAGGACCCTCGTCGGGATGAGGGGATAGCCCCATCGATCAAGACTGATCAGATCAGGCGCGAGGTGTGCACACATGCCGATGCCATCACATGCCTGCGGATCGATGCGTAGCACGATGTTGGTCATGACAGCGGTGGAGTCATTCATCGGCGGTCCTTTCGGGGATGAGCCAGACACCGTTTGTGACCGTGTTGGTCGAGATCCTCGGCAAAAACTTCAAGTGCGCTGACCACCATGCGGACTGTGCCATCAGGGTGGCGACAAGCACCGCGACCTGGGATGAGTCCGCAGACCTCTCGAAGTTCGCGTAGATCACGGGCCTTGGCCTTGCGCGAAATCTTCTCCATGAGTTCGGCAACTGCAGGGAGACCAAAGGTGCATGGACCGCAGGCCTTCGCAGACTGCCCGGCCATCCACGACGCAATCTCGGCAGTCTTACGCAATCCACACTCTTCAGGCGCCAACGGGATGATGATGCCCGCACCAAGAGACAGACCATGCGTACGCAATGCATCGGGGTCAACTGGCAGATCTGCGATGCGCAGCCACTCCACCCACTGACCCCCATAACCACCGAGGAGGACAGCGCTTGGCGTCACAACTCCAAGGGAAGCCAGCAGAGTCGCAAAAGTTGTGTCAGGACCAACCTCAAGCACCCGCAAATCACCAGGTGTCGTGACAGTGACCAGTGACGTCGCTCGATAAGAGAGCGCGCCCACCCGCGCGATCTGACCAATGCGCGCCATGGTTTCGCAGTTGTGAACCAAAATCGGATTGCCATCGGCCTCGTCTTGGATCCAAGGGCGGCCGGGATCAGGCGTGAACCGTGGAAAAGCAGTTGCTTTGCCCGTACGACGTTCGGACTGCACTGCTCGAATAACCGATGTCGACTCTCCACTGACATACCGAGCAGGAGCGCGCATGACCCGCATCGGAGGCTCATCTAATGCAGCACGCTCAACCATGGCTCGCTGGATAGACGACAACGAAATGTCATCTCCTTCATGGAGCCACACCACAATGTCGGCCGCGGCATAGGTGCCGGTGACTAAGGACTGTGACAACGCAACCGCACCATCAAGGACGAGGTGCGGATTGCGCCGCATAATCTCGGCATCCTTCCGAGATGAGGGTTCGCCTTCTGCCGCATTCACGACGACTGTCAATCGAACAGCCGTAGGCATTGTCTGTAGAACGGGCTGCCACTTCCGGGCGACTGGGAAATGCGCACCCCCACGGCCGGTCAGGGCGACCTCAGCAACCGCATCAATCAGGGAACGATCGCACTTCTCTAAAACGCCATTACGTTGGATATGCGCGTTGTAGTCCTCACGTTGGCCCGCAGGTGCGGACAGGACGAAATAGTCGACCAGCATCACCGAGTCACCTTTGCATGGAACTCCGCCTGGGCGTCCGCGGGTGTCTTGGCGGAGTAACGCCAGATGGCCATCCCCAGAACCATCACCCCGGTAACGATGTAGAGGATGACAATCACAGCCGTGTCAGAACCCGAGAGAACACTGTGCAGCCATGCCAGCACCCACGTGAGGCCCGCCGCTTTATGCAACGGTGCCCACCATCGACCCATTCGGCCAGCCAAGGCCGCGGTAATGCCAGCGATGAGCCCGGCCCACACCGAGATGAGTCCCAGCGTGACCGGCAAAGGTCGATACTCCGACCCAAAGGGCAGAAGGGCCCCGGTCCAGCCCACCTTTGCGTAGGGGTCCATCACCAAAGCGACGATGTGCATGATCAGGAAGACCAGGGTGAAAACAGTTAACACAATGTGAATGCGGATGCGAGTAGGTGGAGATGGACGACGCCAGCGGTAGCGCTTGGGGTGTGAGAGCCACAGACCAGTCAGCGTCACGATTGTGAGTAATACGTATGCAGTGATGCCAGCAGAACGTGCTAACAGCCACGTCCCCATGGAGTTGCCAACAATCCACGCGATGCCAGCGCCAAGCAAAAGCCCGGTGATGCTCGCAGATAACAAAGTCGCTCCACCACGGACCAGCGCGCGCGAGGCAGAGTCATTGTTGGCGTCATTGTTGGCGTCATTGCTGGACACGGGACACCTTCCACACAACTTTGTCTTGCGCCTTTCGGCTGATGCCGACGTTGCCATTGTCGTCTATCCAGGTGATCGCGAGGCGCTGTTCGTCGGCAAATGCACGGATACCCGCTTTGCCTTCGATGAAGGCAGCCTTACTCCAGACCTCCGCCCACGCGGTGTCATTCGAAACGACGGTCACTGACTGCAAGCCGGACTGAGCGGGGCGACCCGTGCGGGCGTCGATGAGGTGGTGTTGGGCCGCACCGTTCACTGTCCATGTGCGCAGTCGGATTGAGGAAGTCGCAATAGCTGCATCTGACGCATCAATAACGACCGCAGGATCGCCTTCTACATTCCATGGGTTTTCGACTGCCACGCGCCAGCCCTGCCCGTCGGGACCACGTCCGGTTGTCGCGATATCGCCACCAGCTTCGAGCAACACTGCGGTGCCCGCCGAGGCCAAGGACTCCATGGCCCAGCGAACAGCCAGACCCTTGCCAATGCCACCAAGGTCGATCGCACGATTGCCGATCGACACAGCAGACAAATCCTTATCGAATTTGGGCTTCCATTCACGTCGACGCGAGCGTGACCACCAAGACTCAGTCTCAACGGTTGCCGCGACCTCTTCCCCGGGCTTGGCAAATTCGAAACTGCGGTCGTAGCCGGCACGAATCAGATCGTCAAGCACCCTCGGATCGAATCGACCTGCCGTGCGTACGTAGGCCTCATGAGCAGCAGTGAGCGCGTCGAAGAGCAGCGGCGAGACAACGTGTCGGGATTTGGGATCACTATTGACTTGCATCAGCGCACTGGACGGATCGAAACGTGTGCATGTCGCTTCTACATCACGGAAGACACCTTCGGCAGATTGCACCCGCTCCTGTACATCGCTCGTGGGGTCAACGATCTGGATACGCACAGTGCTCGCCATGCAGCGAAACTCGTGACGCAACACTTTCGATTCGGCAACCTCACCCACCGGAGGCACCGGTGGATGCCTGGGTCGTTGGTGCGGGAGCCGGAGCTGGCACGGGCTGAGGCGCAGGCTTGACGACTGGCTGCGGGGCTGGCTGCGGGGCTGCCTGAGTTGGAGTGGAACCACCAGAAGTTGAACCGCTAGTGGTGCTCTGCGTCCAGGCTTGAACTGTCTGACCGCCAGCTGCCGCAGCTTCGGCGACCTTCTTCTGCAGCTTCTTTACCACCGCGCGCTGCGCATCGATCTGCGCCTGCGTAGCGGGATCAGTGGCGATCGGAGTTGTGGTGACCGGATTTGTGGTTGCCGTTGTCAACGCCACTGGGTCTGTTGTAGCTGGCTTCGCAGCAGGTGCACTTGTTGCTAGCGGGTTGTTCGTGGCGGCCCACGCCGTAGTGCCTGCGAAAAGGGCGGCCGCGGCCGGAGCCAGGATTAGTGCGGCGCTCCAACGCGCCTTAGAACCTTTAGTCATCGTCGTTGTCCTCGTCGTTGTCCTCGTCGTCGTACTCTCCATCTGAAGACGGTGGCTTCTGCTCTCCAGAATGATCTTGGTCAGGGCGGGGCTTATCGTCACGGCCATCATCATCACGGCCCTCGTCGTCGCCCTGATCGCCGTAGTCGTCGCCGTAGTCACCGCCGCCTTGATCCTCGCCAGGCTCACCTGGGTATCCGCCCGATGCACCGGTGCTTGAGTGTGGGGCCGGCGGCCGAGGTTGTGGCTTCACCACTACCGGGCCCTGCGAGGGATCGGTAGTCGGTGTCGCCTCTGGCGACTGCGTTTGCGAGTTGGGTTCCTGTGGATCAGCTGTCTGCGAGTCTTGGGTCGGATCGGCCGTTGCACCCGAGGTCTGATTGCCCACGACTGTCTCGCCGTTGCCCTGCGACTCCGCAGACTGCGCGGCAAGTTGATCGCGAAGTTCCTGTTCACGCTGCTTCAACGCAGCAAGTGCTGCGCTGGCAGACGCGTCTGTCACGGGCACCGCATTGGTGTCACTCGTAGCCGGAGCCGCCGAGCGAGAGACAGATGCACTCGCATCAGCGACGATGGTGGAGCCATGGTCGGGGGCGGGATTGAACCACGCCGGTGCGGCGATCGCAGCTGTCGCGCCTGCCACAGCGCCAGTGGCCGCGAGTGCAGCGACGGCGATTCGGGAAGTGCGCTTCATGGGGTTCTCCTAGCCTCGATGCGGCCTCATGCCGTTCCTACATAACCAATGAGACCCCATGCCGGGGAAGGGGAGTCCACAGAGAAGGTTTAGAGAAGGTAAAGACTGATTCGGGGCTGCCTCACGGGGCCGCCGCGGCCCCTTCGACCCACGTGCCCCAAGGGATATTCCAGGCGGCTCCCGCGGCAAAGGCGATCGGGGTATTGATGCTGGGCCCGGTGACCGTGACGACATCGCCGATGAGGGAGTTTTCGTACCACCACTTGCCCTCGTCGTAGGACACGTTTATGCAGCCATGTGATGTGGAGACGATCCCGAGGTTCTGTTCGTTCCATGGTGCTGCGTGAAGGAAGATGCCGTCCCAGCTAAGTCGCATCGCGTACGGCACTTGGATGTCGTAGTTGTACTGCGGATTGATCATTCGTTTGACCTGATACTTCTCCATGACGGTCATGTAACCCGACCAGGTTTCGAGTCCTGGGCGACCCAAGGAGACCGGAACTTCACGAAACTTCTTGCCAGCGAGAAACAACGTACCCACATTTGTGTCATATGAAATACGCAAGATCAGTGACCGACCAATGTGAAATTTACGGCCTGGGTCATAGTCGGTAAGTCCTGCTTCAATCCACCTAGTCGTGAAGGACACGTCGGTGTGTGCAGGCCAGAAGTTCACCGGACGAAACACCATGGTGCGGTCAGTCGGCCAGGACCATCCCGCTGGCCCGATCGGCTTGGAAGCGGTGACAAAAGCATTGCGTTCCAATGCCTTGCGCATCGCGGGCGCTACCGCCTCGTCAAAAGTCACCGAGATTGTGATGCCAACTCCGAAATTCCCAGAACCATATGGAGTCATCGCCGTAGCGATGGCTTTGGACTTTGGTCTGAAGGTGCGTTCCCCCTTGACCTGCTCTGGCACCCAGAGTGTCGAGGGAACCTCCACAACAAAACCCGAGCCCGATGAGTCGACCGTTGACACCACAGCCACCGGTTGGGAAACAATCGACGCGGTCGCAGGAGCGAGGCGATCATTGGCCACAATGCCAGTCGCGAAGCTCGCGACGCCAAGCGCAGCGACTCCTACACCTAGCCCAATCGCCATAAACGGATTCACAGGAGCATTATCCCGTCACAGGAGTCACTAAAGCGAGTTATGACTCGCGAGAGTGGGCAACCGGATCATTCTGGACCGATTTTCGAGGTGAAGCCGGGGGTGCGTCGTTCGATAAAGGCATGCACGCCTTCTTGGAAGTCCGCTGAAGTCACCGCAGCCCGCACCAGATCATCGCTCAATGCGGTCGGATCATTCACTGCCCGCCTGATCGACTGCTTGAGCAGACGTACCGCCGTCGGGCTCGTCTGCGACAAATCCGCTTCTACGGACATGATCCCTGACTCCAGATCTGGCACCAAGCGATCAATCAGCCCCATCTGTACGGCCTCGTCGGCCGCGATCGTGCGAGCGGTCATGAGCAGCGAACGAGCATGGCGTTCGCCGACCAGCGCGACTAGTGCAACGGTGGCAAATTGCGGATAGACGATCCCGAGTTTTGCTGGCGGGATTGCGAAGATCGATGCTGGTGTCGCAATGCGGAAATCACACACAATCGCGAGCGCCGCACCGGCGCCGATCGCTGGACCATCAATCGCCGCAAGCGTGGGATGTACGCACTCAGCCAATGCCTGGAGAGCGACACCCACCGCACGCTGATTACTGATGCTCCACTCGACGTCAAAACCTACTTCTTTGAACTCCACAAGATCAGCGCCCGAAGAGAACATTCCGGGCGTCGAGGACGTCAGTACGACCAACCGAAGGTCATCCATTGCATTGATGCGGGCTACTAGGTCGGGTAGACCAAGCCAGACATCCTGAGACACCGCGTTGCGACGATCTGGACGATTCATGCGCAGAATCAGTATCGAATCACGACGTTCAATCTCGAACATCTCGTCCATCGCATTCGACATGCCGACATCTTATGCCGCTGGGACTTCGCTAGCGACGTTCCCAAGCACCGGGCTGGTTGAGCAAGGACTTCACACCATCGGGGATGTGGTCACTTGCGAGATCCGCAAGCGTCACACTTTCTAGAACTCCGCGCAGCGCACCGCGCACGGCGACCCACACTTGCAGCAAATTCTCCGAGCTACCGTGATATTCGATATCTTCGGGACGCTGACCACGAACTGCAGCGAGTGGCCCATCAAGTGCGCGAATCACGTCAGCGACTGTGATGGCTTCGGGAGCGCGACCAAGTCGATAACCGCCTTCGGCACCACGGTGACTCGCCACAATGCCGGACATACGCAATTGACGAAGGATCCCCTCAAGAAACTTCATCGGGATGTCTTGAGCCGAGGCGATCGCGTCACCCTTCAGCCAGGCCATGGGGTTAACGGCATAACTCTTGGTGAGTTCAAGGAGCGCCCGCATCCCATAATCGGCCTTGGCGGAGATGTTCACGACAACATTGTGCCTGCATTCACCCCTTCGTGTGACCCGCTCCGGAGGCTTTGGCGATAATGTCTCGATTATGAGTAGAAGTCGTGCGTTCGCAGGCACATCGTGGGCCACTGTCGTGATTCTGGCTCTCATTGTGTGCTTGATCGCCGGCATTCAACTCGCGCTACCGCGCGCTGACACCGTCGGCCCAGTATGGCTAATTCCGTTTATCGAACTCATCGGCATCCCGATTGTGCTGAGCCTGCGCGCTGTCGCAGGCCGCGAGACGCAGTTCGTGCGGATTGCTATGAACCTATTCCTCATCTTCCTGGTTGCGGCCAGTGTCACCAATGCCTTGCTGCTCCTGCTGTCTTTGCTGCAGGGTTCGTCTGCTTCCGGTGTCGCACTTCTCTTAGCCGGACTCGCTGTCTTGATCATCAATGTCATGAGTTTTGGTCTTGTGTATTGGTGGCTTGATGGCGGTGGTCCAGGCAAGAGGTTCGAAGGCACGGTCGAGCGCGCCGATTTCGTCTTCCCACAACAGGGGATGGAGAGTGAGGCGCAATGGAAGCCCGGTCTTCTCGACTACCTCTACACGGCCTACACGAATATCATCGCGTTCAGCCCGACAGACACTATGCCGTTGACTCACCGGGTAAAGATTCTGTTCGCGGTGCAGTCCAGTACCGCGCTGGTCACGATCGTTGTGACGCTGAGCCGCGCCATCAACCTGATTCCCAGCGGCTAATCGCCCGCCGCAAAACGGCACTAGACTCCCGGCAATGAATATCCCTCTGCCCCCGACCGCGCATCGCGTCGGCGAGACCCTGCGTCAGGGCGGCCGGACGTATTCCTTCGAATTCTTTCCGCCCAAGACAGACGAGGGCGAGCAGCAGCTCTGGCAAGCGCTGGCCGAACTAGAGCCCCTCAAGCCGACGTTCGCTTCGGTGACGTATGGCGCTGGCGGGTCTACGCGCGATCGCACTGTTCGCATCACGGCCCAGATGGCAGCCCGAACCTCACTTGCCCCGGTCGCTCACCTCACCTGCGTAGGCAGCACCATCACCGAACTCGAAGAAATCTTGGCGGAGTATGCCGCCGCAGGGGTGAGCAGCGTGCTTGCGCTGCGCGGTGACCCGGCCGCTGGACCAGGCACTCCTTGGGTGTCCACGCCAGGCGGCATCGACCATGCCGATGAGCTGGTCGCGCTAATCCGCCAGACCGGCGACTTTGGCATTGGCGTCGCAGCTTTCCCTGATGGACATCCCGAGTCGAGCACCCGCGATCAGGACGCTCAGGTTCTGGCACGCAAACAAGATGCGGGCGCGGAGTTTGCGATCACGCAGTTTTTCTTCCGCGCATCCGACTACCTCGATCTTGTCGAGCGCGCCGCGGCGCACGGTTGCGATATGCCGATCATCCCGGGGTTGATGCCCGTCACCAATGTCGCGCAGATCCAAAGATTTGCCGCACTGTCGGGAGCTGCCTTCCCCGCAGACCTCGCCGAGAAATTCGAGGCCATCACCGACGACGCTGACGCGGTGCAACAACTGGGCGTTGACGTGGCTACCGACTTAGCAGCTGAGCTCCTCGCTCAAGGCGCACCGGGGTTGCATTTCTACACGTTGAATCGTTCTAGTGCTACTCGCCAAGTTTACGAAGCGCTCACCCTCCGCAATATCTGAGAGTCACGTCGCGTTGAAGTACTTCGCTTCAGGGTGATGCACCACGATCGCACTGGTGGACTGCTCAGGGTGCAACTGGAATTCTTCGGAGAGACTCACGCCGATGCGATCAGGAACAAGCAAATCAACGAGTTGCGTCTGCTGCTCGAGATCTGGGCAAGCGGGATAACCGAATGAATAGCGCGAACCGCGATAGGCCTGCTTAGCGATGAGAGCGTCCATGTCACCAGAGTCTTCAACGCCGAAACCCAGTTCGTCACGAGTGCGCGCATGCCAGAACTCCGCGAGCGCTTCGGTCAACTGCACTGAGAGCCCGTGGAGTTCGAGATAGTCACGGTAGGCATCTGCCGCAAACAACACCGCAGCCGCATCGGCAACAACCTGCCCCATAGTGACAATCTGGAACGACACCACATCGAGTTCGCCGGACTCCTTGGTCCGGAAGAAGTCCGCGAGGCACAGGCGCCGATCGCGACGCTGGCGCGGGAAGGACAAACGAACGCGCTCCTCGCCCTTGAGTGCACCTTCATGCCAGACGATGACGAGGTCATTGCCGTCGGCGTAGCACGGGAAGTAGCCGTAGACGAGCGCCGGTTCGATCATCGCGTCGCGTTGGATTCGATCCAGCCAGTGCCGCAACCGCGGACGCGCCTCCATCTCGACGATCTCTTCGTACGACTGACCGCCCTTGATCGACTTAAGGCCCCACTGCCCCATGAAAAGCGCACGTTCATCCAGGTAGGGGAGGTAGTCAGCTAACGAGATGCCACGAACGACACGAGCTCCCCAAAACGGCGGCGTCGGAACGCTGTTGTCACTAGCTACGTCGGAGCGGACTGTATCTGTGGTCTCGGGAACCCCGGTCGATTGCGCACGAGCCGGCACGCGACGCTCGCGCAGCGCGGGCAGCTCCGCCCCTGGCACACCACGCTTGACCGCGATCAAAGAATCCATGAGACGTAGGCCTTCAAAGGCATCGCGCGCATAACGCACTTCGCCGTCATAGATCTCCGCGAGATCCTGTTCGACGTAGGCACGGGTAAGAGCCGCGCCGCCCAGCACCACGGGGAATCGTGAGGCAAGGCCGCGCATGTTCATCTCTTCGAGGTTCTCCCGCATGATCACGGTGCTCTTGACGAGCAGGCCCGACATGCCGATGACATCGACATTGTGTTCTTCGGCTGCCTCGAGAATTGCGGAAATCGGCTGCTTGATGCCGAGGTTGTGAACCGTGTAGCCATTGTTGCTCAGGATGATGTCGACGAGATTCTTGCCGATGTCATGGACATCGCCCTTGACAGTGGCCAGCAGCATCGAGCCCTTGCCAGCTTCGTCAGTCTTCTCCATGTGCGGCTCAAGGTACGCAACTGCGGTCTTCATTACCTCGGCACTCTGGAGAACGAATGGCAACTGCATGGCGCCAGAAGCGAAAAGTTCGCCGACGGTTTTCATTCCGGCTAGAAGTGTGTCGTTGACAATCGCCAAAGCGGGCCGCTCGAGCAGCGCCTCGTCGAGATCTCCTTCGAGACCTTGTCGCTCGCCGTCGATGATGCGGCGCTGTAGTCGATCCGCCAGTGGGAGTGCTGCGAGTTCCTGGGCACGCGATTCTGCGCTCACTGAAGCATCGACCCCGTCGAAAAGATCCAAGAGTCGAGTCAGTGGGTCGTACGTCGCGTTGCCATCTGCGTCATATTCGCGCCTGTCGTACACCAGATCCAGCGCGACCTTGAGCTGGTCCTCTGGGATGCGGTTCATCGGCAGGATCTTGCTCGCATGCACGATGGCCGAATCAAGCCCGGCTGCCATGCACTCATGCAAAAACACGGAATTGAGTACCTGCCGAGCGGCTGGGTTAAGACCAAAAGACACGTTGGAAAGCCCCAGTGTCGTTTGAACCTCCGGGTAGAGACGCTTGAGTTCGCGGATCGCATCCATGGTCTCGATGCCGTCGCGACGGGTTTCTTCCTGCCCAGTTGCAATCGGGAAAGTCAGGCAGTCGACCATGATGTCTTCGACGCGCATGCCCCAGTTGTCGCGCAGATCCTTGATTAATCGATCAGCGACGCGCACCTTCCACTCTGACGTGCGGGCCTGGCCTTCTTCGTCAATCGTCAGCGCTACCACTGCAGCACCGTGCTCCCGAATTAGCGGCATGATGCGAGCAAATCGAGAGTTTGGACCATCACCGTCTTCGTAGTTCACCGAGTTGACGATGGCGCGCCCACCAAGGGCCTCCAGACCCGCCTCGATAACAGCGGGCTCAGTCGAGTCGAGAACGATCGGCAACGTGGAAGATGTGGCGAACGCGCTCGCGAGTTTGCGCATGTCGGCAACGCCATCGCGACCTACGTAGTCGACACACAGATCGAGCAGGTGTGCACCGTCGCGGATCTGATCGCGCGCGATCTGCACGCAGTCGTCCCAGTTCTCGGCGAGCATCGCATCGCGAAAGGCCCGAGAACCATTGGCATTCGTGCGCTCGCCAATGGCGAGGTAGGTCGTGTCTTGTCGGAATGGCACAGACTGATAGAGAGATGAGACGCCAGGTTCGGGCTGCGGATCTCGGTGCTTGGGTGTCAGCGTTGCCACACGCTGCACGATGGCTGCGAGATGCTCTGGGGTCGTGCCACAGCAGCCGCCGACTAGACCTACTCCATAGTCGTTAATGAACTGCACATGCGCATCGGCCAATTCATCGGGCGAAAGCGGGTAGACCGCACCGGTCGCACCCAAGATCGGCATTCCCGCATTGGGCATGCACGTTATGGCGATGCGCGACTGACGCGACAGAGTGCGCAGATGTTCGCTCATCTCCTGCGGTCCAGTTGCGCAGTTCAGACCGATCCCATCGATGCCTAGTGCCTCAAGAGCATTGAGCGCCGCGCCGATCTCCGTACCGAGCAGCATCGTGCCCGTGGTCTCGACCGTCACCTGCGCGAAGATCGGCATGTGCTTACCGGTTTCTGCCATTGCGTGTTGGGCACCAACAACGGCGGCCTTGGTCTGGAGCAGATCCTGCGAGGTCTCTACGAGCACCGCGTCTGCGCCGCCATCGATGAGGCCGAGGACCTGTGTCTTGTAGGCATCGCGTAGGTCTGAATAGGGGGCGTGGCCAAGTGTGGGAAGACGAGTACCCGGGCCCACGGAGCCCAGCACCCAGCGGGGCTTATCGGTCGACCAGCGGTCGGCGCTATCGCGGGCGATCTGGGCACCCGCACGGGCGAGCTCATAGATGCGCTCAGGGATGCCGTACTCGCCGAGATTGGCCAGGTTGGCTCCGAAGGTATTGGTCTCGACGCAATCAACGCCCACCGCGAAGTAGGCGTCGTGCACCGAGGCCACCACATCAGGCCGCGTCACGTTGAGGATCTCGTTGCAGCCTTCGTAGCCCTCGAAATCTTCCAAGGACAGATCGTGAGCCTGCAACATCGTGCCCATCGCCCCATCGGCCACGACGACGCGCTCTGACATGGCCTGCAAGAGCGGCGAATCGGCGGACTTCACGCACTGAGCATAGGTGACCCAGCCTATTGGGGCGATTGCGGTAATCCCGATGGACGCCTAGGTTCTGAGTGTGGCTGATGATGCTCTCGGAACCGACGATGCGGTGGGCCTACTGCTTCGCCTGAAGTCGCGTGAGGTCTCTGCGGCCGAGTTGCGTGCTGCGGCGCGAGCCCGGCTTGTCGAAGTCAATCCGCGTCTCAACGCGGTCGTGTGCGAGGTGGCCGATGAAGGCGACTTCACCGGCCCATTTGCCGGAATCCCGACCGTCATCAAGGACAACGAGGACATCGCGGGATACGCCACATTGCAGGGATCGTGGGCGGTTTCCGATCGACCCGTCGAGGCCGACTCGACGTTCGTAACCCAGTTCCGCTCCCTCGGCTTCGCCCCAATCGCAAAGACCACCTTGCCGGAGTTCGGCCTGACTGCGAGCACTGAGACCTCACGTTTTGGTGCCACTCGCAATCCGTGGAACACCGACTACTCCGTCGGTGGCTCCAGCGGCGGATCAGCCGCACTCGTCGCGGCTGGCGTAGTACCAATCGGACACGCTAATGACGGCGGTGGTTCGATCCGCATTCCTGCAGCAGCATGCGGATTGGTCGGCTTGAAGCCCACGCGTGGTCGCATTATCGATAGCCCCGATCTCGACAAACTGCCCATCAAGCTACCTGTGCAAGGCGTGTTGACCCGATCTGTGCGGGACACCGCCTTGTATTTCGCGCAGGCGGAAAAGGCATACGCCAATCCTGATCTGCCGCCCATCGGTCTGGTCGAGAGTCCGTCCTCGGAGCGCCTGCGCATTGGCATGATCCGTGGCGGTATTCGCGGCCTGGCCGTGGACGCGGAGACGACGAGCGCATTGATGTCCACGGCACTGCTTCTTGGCCGAATGGGTCATCACGTTGACGAAACCGCAATGCCATTCGCCGATAAATTTGGCAACGACTTCCTGCGCTACTGGGCGATGCTCGCCTTCACTCTGCGCTACGGCGGCTCGCGAGTCTTTGGGCAGGGATTCGACGGAACCAAGACCGAGCAATTCACCAAGGGCCTTGCCCGTATGTTCACCTCTCAGGCGGAACGCATGCCTCTCTCCATCAGGCGCTTACGCAAAGCTGCGACCGACCCCGACCCCATGTTTGAGAACTTCGATCTCGTGCTCACGCCCGTTACGGGCTACCCCGCACCAGAGATTGGCTATCTCGGACCCGATGTCGATTTCCGCACTCACATTGTGCGTCTGCTTCAGTTCAGTTCGTTCACACCACCTCAGAACGTGACGGGATCGCCGGGCATCAGTCTTCCGTTGGGACGCACTCGCGATGGTCGCCCGATCGGCGTACAACTCAGTGCGCCCCGTGGGCAAGAGGCCCGCCTACTACAAGTCGCATATGAACTAGAAGCGGCCGCGCCTTGGCAGACCCACGCACCGCTCACCACTGCGCGCTGAGACGATGCTCTTATGAGAACCGAGATCACCGTCGTGGGGATGACGTGCGATCACTGTGTGAACGCCGTCACCGCAGAACTCTCTGCGATCGCCGGAGTTAACTCAATTGAGGTCGATCTTGACTCCGGACATGTCTCCATCGAGAGCGCTGACGAACTGTCCGCTCATGACATCGCAGCCGCCATCGATGAAGCGGGTTATTCGCTCACTTAGTAAGCACTTGTTTTCAGCGCTTGATGCCCATGCAGCCAGACGAAGGGGCCGCCCAGGCTAGGGCGCGATCTAACTCCAGTTGCGCCGACATGCCAGCCATCGCTTCGGGGCTCCACGGGACGACCCGTCGGGTTTCGAGGTCAACGTGCACAGTGAGAAGTTCCAAGCTGGCCGCAACTGTTCTATTGGTGTGATTCACCATGAAGTTCATCCAGTGCATGGACTTCGGACCCAGATCGAGCAGTCGCAGATGCGCCGAGACTCGGTCTCCTTCCATCACCTCCGCGAGATAGCGAACGTGATTCTCGAGGTCCATGACGCCCTTACGCTCGCGGGCCACATATCCGTGGTCAATTCCATAACGGACGAGGTACGGTGCCCCGCAGTCATCAAAGACACCGAGGAAGTGCCGGACGTTTAGATGCCCATTGCGGTCTATGTATTCGCCGGGAATGATCTGCTCGCCGCCCATGGGCAGGGCAGCAGCCTCTTCGTACGTCGGCAGCACAGGAACCTCCACTTGATCAACTCCCCCAAATCCTCTCACCGAGGCCGGCTAGCGGCGAAAATGGTGCTTTCGGGCTGGAATAGACGCTAGTTCTGCCCTATACTGCTTCCATGACTGAGCAATCGTCCTTCAGCCGCAGAGCGTTCTTCACCACTGCGGCCGTGGCCATCGGCGCAACAGCAATCGGCATCGCAGGATCTTCGTCTGCCTCTGCTGCCTCCGTTTCCGACGGCGTCTCCTCACTCAAGGACGGCCGCGTACGCGTCGATCCATCCAAGATCGCGGGCCTGCAGTTCGTCGGCGGTTCGGTCAATGTGGGGAAAGTTGACGGCAAAATTGTCGGTCTAATCCGGACCAAAGCCTCGAAGTACCGCGCGCTTTCGCTGCGCTGCACCCACGGCAATTCAATCGTGAGTTGGCAAGACAATGTCTGGGTCTGCCGCGAGCACGGTTGCACCTACAGCGCTTCGGGCAAGGTCCGTCAGGGACCAGCAAAGAAGAAGCTGAGGTCCGTCAAGATCAAGACTTCTGGCAAGTTCCTCGTCGTGGGCAAGAAGCCCACGACAATCGCCTGACCTGCTGCTTCGCGGCTCGCGCCACGTATGGCGCCGTAGGACTTCTCGGTGACTTGCGCCTGGTAAAAGCGTGCCACAAATGTGACGAGTGGTACGTGACGGACGCGAAGTAACGCGAGGGTCAGAAGTTTTTCAAAAACTTTTCGACATCCCCTTGCGGTGCTTGCAATCGCCATATAGAAATAACTCATCAAGCTGGCAACGGCGAGATCGGGTGGAAAAGAAGGTCCTCGAACTGCAAGGGGAGAGCGCAGGGAAACCTGCGGGCCGCGGAGTGTCTGCGGTGGTCGGCTAGAAGATAGGCCCGCGGATCGAAGAAATGCACTGA
>JBIHZU010000008.1:0-19569 GCA_044240285.1 Candidatus Nanopelagicales bacterium
AGGCTGCCTTGACTCGTGCAGCAGTGCCGTTGACGCCTGAGCAGACAGCACTCGCCTATGAGTGCTGGTCCACCGCCGATTGCACCATCCCAGGTGGTGGCGATCAGGTCGTTGGCTATATCTCCCCGGAGCTCAACACCTGGCGCAAGTTCGCTCGTATGGAAGCCATCATCCAGGCGCTGACGTACCCCGAGGTTGGCCGCATCATCTCGGTCATGCCGGAGTACGACCTCGCCCAGATGCAGGCCGGTGTTCGTCAGCTCTCTGCTGATGGCGCCACTGTCATCATTGGTTACAACGACTTCGGACCGGCGCTTGCCCCGGCATTCAAGTCGGCTCAAGATGCAGGTGCCAAGGTTGGCATCTTCGTCGGTCCTTCGCCCGAAACGCCCACGGATGCAATCGTGACTCAGGTCACGAGCGATGTGTGCAACAACGGCAAGGCTATGGCGGATAAGGCCATTGAGATTCTGGGAACTTCCGGCAGTATCGCCTTCTTCAACGGCACACCAGGCAACCCTCAGGGCGCTGCATGGAACAAGTGCGCTGAGGAGACCCTCGCCGAAAAGGCTCCAGACATCAAGGTTGTCTTCAAGGCTGATACGAACTGGACCCTTCAGGGTGCATTCGAAGCATCGACCGCTCTTCTTGCGAGCGGCAACGATGTCAACATCATCATGTATGACTACGCAGATCCGATGACGCAGATCGTGAAGGCCTACGACCAGGCTGGGAAGAAGATTCCTGACTTCATCACCTGGACCTCGAACAATGACCTGTTCAAGGAGTGGTCAGCACGTCAGGGCACCGACAAGGCATTCAAGTTGATCGACACCAACTCACTGACCTGGTCAGCTCGCGTTGCCGTGTCCAACATCATGGATTCCATCATTGGTGGCACTGAGATTCCTGCACTGTCGATCTACCCGCAGCCATTCATTGAGGCGACTGCGGCTGATTACAAGGCCGACAAGCCGGCTGACTACCCGGGTCTTACAACGATCCCGGACGAGTTGGTCAACCAGATGCTGGCCGCTAAGTAGTACCGAGAAGTACGTCTGGTGGCCGGTCGTGAGGCCGGCCACCAGACACCCTCAAGTGTCAAGGATGGGAACCCACGTGAGCGTTGATCGCGACACCGCTATGGCGGGCCAGGTGCTGTTGAGCACGAGTGGCCTCTCCAAGACGTATGGCGTCGTGCGCGCACTTCAGAACGCGAGTTTGACACTGGCCCCAGGCGAAATTCATGCGCTGGTTGGCGAGAATGGTTCCGGCAAGTCCACCTTTGTCGGAGTCGTGAGCGGCACAGTGAAGCCGGATGCTGGTGACATAGAAGTTTCCGGGCAGTCCCTCGATACAAAGTCGCCACGCGATTCTCAGCGCGCCGGAGTGCTCACGGTATTCCAGGACGGTTCCCTTATTCCGGGCTTGTCCGTAGCTCAGAACTTCTTTATCGGCACTCCCGCGCAGCATCGTCCGCACTATCGCGACATGTCCAAGTGGACGGCCGAGACTCTCGCTCAGTACGGACTGGGCTCTATCCCGGCTGATGCTAGGACTGCGTCAATTGCGCCTGGAGATCGCCAGCTTATTGAGATCGTGCGCGCAATAGCTGCGCAGCCCAAACTACTTATTCTCGACGAAGCAACCTCGGCGCTCGATGCGGCAGGTGTTGATCGGGTCCTAGATCTAGTGACCCAGGTCGGCAAATCCGGCGCCTCAGTGCTCTTTGTTACGCACCGTCTCTCCGAGGTATTCCGTGTTGCACACCGCATCTCAGTCCTTCGCGACGGCGTCATGCGCGGCACGATGCTAGCTTCTGAGACGGACTATGTCGGGCTCGTAGAAATCATGGCAGGCGCGGCAGTAGACGTGGAGTATCCAGAACGCTCTGCCGTGAATGTGGATGCTGAGCCGCTACTCGTGGCGCAGGAGTTGCAGGGCGCTGGCTTCGGACCTGTGTCATTGACGGTTCGCTCTGGTGAAATTGTTGGAATCGCCGGGGCGGATGGCAATGGCCAGCGCCAACTGCTGAGAGGCCTTGCTGCCGTTAATGGCGTTCAGGGGAGCCTCGAAACACGTGGGAAGTCCCTGAAGTCTTACGGCGACTCGGTGCGCAATGGAGTTCTTTTCCTCAGTGGCGATCGCCGTAAGGAATCCCTTTTCCAGTCTCTCAGTATCAAGGAAAACCTCACCGTGGGAATCCTGAAGACTTTCGCAACAGCGGGCGTGATTAATCCACGCAAGGAGAAAGACTCGATCGAATCCGAGATCGATGAATTCGGTATCAAAGTGGGAAGTCCCGTTCACCCGATCACGTCGCTTTCCGGCGGCAACCAGCAGAAGGTAGCTCTCAGCCGGGCGCTCGCCACGGACCCGCAGGTGATGCTCATCGAAGAGCCCACTCAGGGTGTCGACGTGCGATCCCGGATGGATATCTACCGCATGTTGCGCTCCGCTGCGGATGGTGGGATTGGAGTAGTTATTGGCTCTTCCGACGCCTCGGAGTTAGCCGGGATGGCAGACCGAATTGTCGTGATGTCACGGGGGCGTGTTGTTGCAGAGTTGCCGGGGATCGGAGCGACGGAAGAAACTATCGTCGGAAGCTTCTCGGTAGCGACACATGCAGATCCCGTGAGCGCCAAAGATGATTCCAAGGTGGCGGTGGACGGCGCGCGCCGTAAGCGTCTTTCCGGCGGAGCACAAGACTTCGTGCGGCTCGCCGGACTCTCCCTCATCGTCGCAGCTATCTGGATAGCGGCGATTCTCATCCAGCCGAGGTTCGGTAGTGCCCAGAGTTTCTATAACGTCTTGTTGCTGACCCTTCCTATCGCCGTGCTTGCGGTCGCACAGTTCTCCGTTTTGATGCTGGGTGGCATCGATGTCTCGGTGGGAGCCGTAGTAGGTCTAACTGTCGTAGTGATGTCCTACCTCATCACCCAGGGCAACGCTGTGCTACTCCTAATTTTCTCACTCGGGATCGTCGTTGTTCTCGGCGTAATTATTGGTGGGGTGAATGCTGTCCTCACGCAATACATAAAACTCTCTCCAGTTATCGCCACCATCGCGACCTTTGGCATCGTCTCGGGTCTCGGGCTCCTACTGCGCCCTACTGCGGGAGGTGCGATCAACTCCGAACTCATGACCTTTATGACGAAGAAGATTGGGTTCATCCCGGCGCCGTTCCTCGTGATCATTCCTTTGCTTATAGTCGCTGACCTCGTGTTGTGGCGTAGCCGTTATGGACTGCTCATTCGTGCAGCTGGTCTAGAGCCAAATTTTGCGACCAGACTCGGCCTGAACGTCGCCAGAATGCGAGTGATGTCCTACGTAGTGGCCGCGATCGTTGCTGGAATCGCTGGCATAGTCGTTGCAGGCCAGGTAGGCACGGGTGACGCGACAGTCGGCAACGGCTACACGTTGTTGGCCATTGCCGCCCCTGTCCTCGGCGGCGCCAGCCTGCTCGGCGGTCGTGGGTCATTTGTCGGCTGCCTAGTGGGTGCTCTAATGCTCGCTCTTGCCACGGCTATTGTTCCGGCACTGAAATTGTCTGACGCCGTGAGCTACCTCCTCATCGGCGGTTTGACTCTCATCGCGCTGCTTGCTTACTCCAGTGGCGGCGGCGTGTTCCGGCGACGCCAGGCTATGTCCCGTTAGTGATGTACGGAACCGGTAATCGGCTTTTTGCAAGCCCCGGGCGCTACTTGCAAGGGCCCACTGCGCTGGACCAACTCGGCCAGATCGTCCAAGCATTCGGCAAGCACCCGATCCTGGTGATGGATGAACCTGTACGCGAACTTATCGGCGACAGAGTGCTCTCTCAGCTCACCGCTGCTGGACTTGCGCCTCACGTAGCATTGTTTACCGGGGAGATCACTTACGCGAACGTTGAGCAACTTACGGAGTCCTGTCGCGGGCTAGGTGCTGGAGTCGTCGTGGGACTTGGTGGCGGAAAGGTGCTGGATACGGCGAAAGCGATGTCCCTGCGCCTAGGCGCTCCCATGGTCACAGTGCCCACGATCGCCTCAAACGACAGCCCGACGAGCAGCGTGATCGCGATGTACGACGATGAACATCGACTTATTTCGGTGGACAAGATGGTCGCGAATCCGGCCACTGTCATCGTCGACACGAGCCTTATCGTGGAGGCACCTACGAGATTTCTGCGGTCAGGCATTGGCGATGCGTTATCGAAGGTATTTGAAGCAGACGCCTGCCAGAATGGCACGGGCATGACCCCGTTGGGCACTCGCCCGCTAGGAATCGCATCAGCTATAGGCCAGCAGTGCTACCAAACATTGCGCGCGGACAGTGTCCAGGCACTACTCGATTGTGAAGACCATCGCGTCACTGACGCCGTGGAGCGGGTCGTGGAGGCGGTAGTTCTTCTTAGCGGCTTGTCTTTTGAGAATGGTGGTCTATCTCTAGCGCATTCACTTACTCGGGGACTCATGGCAACGCAGGGTGCAAAGTCTTTGCTGCACGGCTATCACGTGGCGTGGGGCGCGGTGGTCCAGTTAGCCGCGGAAGGGCGCTCAGATGCCGAAGTTCTCGATCTGATGTCGTTCGTCCGAGCAGTTGGCCTACCTGCGACTTCGGGGGATCTTGGCATCGTTGCTCCGGTCGAGCCCCAGCATCACGTCATCGCGTCATTGACGCTGACTGCTCCGCACCTCGCGAACTTCCCGATCCCCGTGACCGAGACGCTCATAGTTGAGGCCATTCAACGCGTGGATCGTCTAGCAAGGCAACTGCCGATCAGCTGATCTGCCCCATGTGCGCTTGGTCTAGCCGGCTCAGGATTCTTGCAGTATCGCGCGCACAAAGCGTGGTAGGTCTACCCCGTAGCGAGCTTCGAGGTATTCCTGTGATCCACATTCGAAGAAAGAATCAGCAAGGCCGATTCTCTCGACTGGACGAAGGACGCCCGCATCAAACATCGCCTCAATAACCAAGGTAGCTAGGCCACCGGTCGTCTTGTGGTTCTCGGCGACGATGACCCGGTCGTACTGTGCCGCGAATGCCAACACACCCGCTGTATCGAAGGGCTTGATGGTGGGCACGTGAAGAACCCCAACATCGACGCCTTGTGGCGCAACATGAGCCGCCGCATCCAAGGCGCGAGCCGTCATGTAGCCGGTAGAAATAATCCCGACGCTGCCACCGGGTCTAAGGACCGTCGCCTTTCCTACCTTGAATTGGTAGGTCGCCGGGTCGAGTTCTACGGGGACATTGCCGCGAAGTAGCCGCACGTAGACGGTGCCTGGAATATCGGCAACTGCGCGCACGACCTGCTTGAGTTCGGTGGCGTCACAAGGATCGATGATTGTGAGATCGGCTATGCCGCGCATCATGTTGAGGTCTTCTGTTGCCTGGTGGGTTGCTCCGTAGCCGTTCATGAGCCCCGGCATTCCGGCGAATATCTTGACGTTTGCCATGGAATGGGCACCGGCGATGGCGACAAAATCATAAGCGCGCCGGGAGACAAAGACTGAGTACGTCGTGCAGTACGCGATCTTTCCGGATTTCGCGAGACCGGCTGAGACGGCGATGAGATTCTGTTCGGCCATCCCGACGTTGAAGAATCTGTCCGGGTGTTCGTCGCGGAAAGCGAGGATGTCGCTGTAACGACCCATATCTGCAGTCAGTGCGACGATGTCGGATCGCTCACGGCCTAGTGCTGCGAGTTCTTTGCCGAAGGGGGCGAGTTCGGTGGTCTTGCCCACGATCTCGATCAGCTCGCCCATTCCGCGGGTTTGTCCTGCGATCAACTGTTCGCTAGTCATTGCGCACCTCCGGTCGACTGGCTTCAAGTTCTTGGCGACAGACCTGCCACTCTTCATCGGAGATGCGAACAAAATGAGCACGCTCACGTCGCTCAAGCGTAGGTATGCCAGAGCCAGGTTGGGTGCGCATGACAATGGCCTTGGGACGGCCATCGGCCTGACGTGCGTTCACGAGGGCTGTGGTCAGGGCCACCATGTCATTTCCATTGATCTCCACTGTGTCCCAGCCGAATGCAGCGATCTTATCTGCGACCGGCTCTAACCGGACGTGGATGGCTCCATCGGCTTGGACGCCGTTGCAATCAAAAAGGGCAACGAGATTGTCGCAATTAAATGTGGCTCCGGACATCAGGGCTTCCCAGGTCGAGCCTTCTTGCAACTCTCCGTCTGACACTTCGCAGAAAACACGGGATCCTTGCCCATCCAAGCGCAGCCCGATTGCCATCCCCACTGCCTGACCTAGACCTTGCCCGAGCGAGCCACCGACGATCTCAATGCCTGGCAGGTCATCGAAGGTACTCATGGGGAGTCTGGAGCCGTTGAGGCCGTAGGTGGGCAGTTCGGCTAGGTCGAGGTAGCCGGCCCGCGCGAGTAGGGCATACATGGCGATGGAGTAATGACCTGTGGACAGCAGGAAGCGGTCACGCTGCGCCCAACTCGGATTTTGGGGGTCGTGGCGCATCTCGAAGAAGTACAGAGCGGCTAGGCAATCGGCCATGCCGAGGCCTTGAGCGACGTAGCCCTCACCCTTGCCCGCAGCCATATCGAGCATCGAGACTCTCAACTCGTATGCACGGGCCCGGAGGCGGTCCAGATCAGCACCCGTAGGTGCCTTGGGGGACATATGTGTCGTGGTCGTCATGTGCTCTCCTGCCTGGCCCGAAGACTTCTACTCAGCATGTCACCGATGCCGTTTCGGGCGTGTCCCAAACTGGCACGGCCCGGCTGGTGGACCTTTGTGGATGCTGGTAGCCCGCGACCGGAGGGACGAGAGATGTCTGTCGGATTTGCACGCAGGATGTGGGCGCTGGATTGCCCGACGTTGACCGTGGATGCAATCTCACTTATGTACGGGCTGTCGGGCAAGGTCACGATCCCCATGCCCGCATTCCTCATTGAGCATCCACAGGGCTTGGTGCTCTTTGATACTGGCATCTATCCCGATGCCATCGAGGATCCAGTGGCGATCTATGGCCAGGAACTTGCTGATGGATTAGGCATCACAGGTACTGTCGACCAGCGAATTGATCGACAGATTGCCGCACTCGGATACAAACTCGAAGATGTGAAGTATGTGATTTCTTCGCACCTACATTTTGACCACGCTGGTGGACACCACCTTTTCCCGAATGCCACTTTCTACGCTGGTCAGGGAGAGTTGGAGTTTGCCTTTTTCCCCGCAAAGTTGGGGAGTTTCTGTTTCATCCCTGAGCATGTCGCCCAGTATCGCGACTGGAATTGGCGAGTCGTACCGCGCGGGACTGACCTTGATGTCTTTGGCGACGGCAGTTTGATCATTCTCTCCACGCCAGGGCATACCCCTGGCGAGGTCAGCCTCAAGGTGCGGCTAGCGAGTCGTACCTTCCTCCTCACCGGAGATGCGGTACACCTTCGTGCGGCACTAGAAAACGAATGGCCATTCCCGCTAGATGTCGACACGTTGTCCGCTGTGCATAGCCTGCTGCGTATCAAGCGAATGGCAGAATCTGAAGACCTCAGCGTATGGATCAACCACGATCCCGACGACTGGGCTCAATACCAGCACGCGCCGTACTGCTACGAGTAAATCGCTATGGACATACTCAACGATTATCGTTGTCACAGTTGCGGCCATACGGCAGAACATTGGACTGCCCGTCCCGCGCCGGAAGTTATGGCATGTGAAGCCTGCGGTGGTGATGCGCGAAAGGTGTTTGCTGCCCCTCGCCTCGGCGGCAAGGCTCAAGCGCCCAAGGCCGCCTCAGCTGCGCCACGTCCTTCCATGTGCAGCCAGTATCCGATGGTGCCGGGCCTGTGCCATATGTCCGAGGACGCCGGGCGTATGTGGGTCGCCAAATACAAGGGAGACAATCGCGCTGTTGAGCGAGAGATCGCGTATCAGGAAACAAAGGTCAAAGAGCGGCCGTTCACCACTGAGGATGCGATCTCGCACAACCACCACCCCGGGGGATCGACCTTGGCCCCTGACCCAGTTCCCTAAGTCAGACGAGTCCGGCAACCACCGGCATCGCCCGGCCGCCTATTTCGCCCAGTTCGAGGCGCACAGACATATCGACGTGCAGATCACTTTCGACTACGGCAGATGAGACTCGGGATTCAATAAATGTAGTGGGGTCGATGGCAATGATTGCGATCGTGTAAGGCACCTCATCGGCAAAGGTGGCTGAAGGTGCTCGGTGCACCGTTGACCACGCCACAAGCTGTCCGGTAGGCGCAATGTCGGTGAGATCAAGCGTCGTGGCGTGGCAATGACCGCACACCGGGCCTGGTGGATGTTGTAAGGCCCCACATTTCGTGCAGTTTTGGATACAGAGCCGCCCGTCAGCCCATGCCTTCCAGAGGTCTTCAGCTGGATCATTCACCACCTACCGCCTTCCCAAGATCAGAGTGGTCTGGGCTCCGAGGATGCCGCCGTTGCCATGCACCAAGGCAAGTTCAGGTCTGGACGCAAGTTGATGTGAACCAGCAACTCCACGCATCTGGCGTACAGCCTCGGTTACGTGCAGTATGCCGCCGGAACCACAGGAAAGCAGGCCACCATTGGTGTTGCTCGGAAGCGCGCCTTCGCGGTCCAACATCCCGTCACGAACTGCCGCACCGGCCTCGCCGCGCGCGCAAAGACCAAAGTCCTCCATGAGCATCAGGACCGTAATCGTGAAGCAGTCGTAGATCTGTGCCATGTCGAGGTCAGCTGGGCCGACTCCCGCCATCTCAAAGGCCGTGCGGGAGGACTGTCCCGCGGCGGTCTTGCCGGTAGTGAAGAGATCGGGATTACGCAGAATCGAAGAATGAGACAGCGCTTCTCCGAAGCCAAGAACGTCGACGGATCCTTGGCGGCCTCGATCTACTCGGCTGACGACCACAGCGCCGCCATAGTCCGTCACGAGAGCGCATTCGAGTCGGTGCAGTGGAGAGGAAGCCATCGGTGAGGAAAGAACATCATCGATCGTGATGAGCTTTCGGTATTTCGCAGCCTCGTTAAGCGAGGCATGCTTGCGGAATTGAACTGCGACCGAAGCAAGGTCCTCACTCGTTGCGCCGGTCCGCGACATGTAGGAATGGGCAATAAGCGCGTACTGCGTGGTGATGAGTGGGCCGCTGGCAACCTCGAAAGCGTTCAACGACGCCGAGAGAGCTCCGGTCATATCCTCTGGATTTCCCGAGACCCTGTTGTCGGCCCATACGGCTAGAGCTGTCGTGCACGCACCACCCATGACGGCAAGAACGGCGTCGACTACAACTGACGAGCCTGTTGCCCCACTACGTGAGATTGTCTGCGACCACAGGGGACGGACCCCAAGCGCCTCAGCCAAATCTGCGCTGAAGTCAAGGTGTCGCTCGGCTAGCGAGTAGCCCGTGACAATACCGTCGATCTCACCGATTTCAATTCCAGCGTCGCTGATGGCCGCGAGGGAGGATTCGACAGCCATCGAAATCGCGGTGCGTCCCGGTTGGGGAGTGCGATCAGACTCTCCTGCTCCCAGGATTGTGGCTTTCATCAGGTTAACTCGCTCTTAGCGAACGTTGCCGATGGAGATGAACTTGTACTCCATGAATTCGTCCAAACCAAGGAAGCCACCTTCACGGCCAAGACCGCTTTCCTTGAACCCACCGAAGGGCGCTTGCACTGCGGAGAAGGTCGAATCGTTTACCCCAATCGTGCCGAATTCCAACGCCTCGGTGACTCGGATCGCACGGTTGATATCACGAGTGAAGAGGTAGGCAGACAGGCCGAATGGAGTGCCATTTGCGCGGGCAACCACGTCCTTCTCATCAGAGAAGGGGACGAGCGGAGCGACCGGACCAAAAGTCTCTTCCTGCATGACCTGCATCGATTCGTCGACGCCAACCAGCAGCGTAGGTTCGAAGAATTGGTCGGATTTCAAATCAGTGCCGCTGGCCCGCTTACCGCCCTGGAGAACCCGTGCTCCCTTGGCGATTGCATCGGCTACGTGGCGCTCTACCTTTTCGACAGCGGCGGGTTCGACGAGCGGGCCCACCGTACTATTTGGATGTAGCCCATCTCCGACTTCGAGCTGGCTCATAGCCAACTGCATGCGTGTCGCCAATTCATCAATGATGGATTCGTGGACGTAGATTCGGTTGACCGAGACACAGGTCTGCCCCATGTTGCGGAACTTAGAAGCCATGGTCTCGGCAACCACTACATCAAGATCTGCATCCTCGAAGACGATCGTTGGCGCTTGTCCACCAAGCTCCAACGAGACCTTCTTGACGTGATCTGCCCCGCGACGCATGAGTAGTTTGCCGACTTCTGTGGAGCCCGTAAACGAGACGGCTCGTACGCGTGGATCCGCCATAATGATGTCGGTGAATTCGTAGGGCTCTGCAGCGCAGACGACAGAGAACACTCCTTTGGGGAGTCCAGCTTCGTCGAAAGCCTGGGCTATCTCAAGCGAAGACAGCGGCGTGAGCTCGGCAGGCTTGGCAATCATGGGGCACCCGGCAGCAAGCGCCGCGCCCAACTTTCGGAGCAATTGAACGGAAGGAAAATTCCACGGAGTGATAGCGACGCTGATTCCGATGGGCTGCTTGACGACAACGATTCGCTTGTCCGGGACACTCGCCGGAATGGTGGTGCCGTAGGCGCGTCGACCCTCTTCAGCGAACCAATCGATGAAGCCACATCCGTATGCGATTTCGCCTTTTGCCTGCGCAAGTGGCTTTCCTTGCTCGCGGGTCAGGATTTCGGCGAGCTCGTCGACTCGGCCCATCATGATCGCAGCTGCGCGGCGCAGGATATGCGAGCGCTCAATCGCGGGCATTGCCGCCCAGTCGACCATCGCGGCCTCAGCCCGATCGATCGAGTCACGAATGTCGTCTGCAGTTGCAGACGCAACTTCCGCCACCGTTTCGCCGGTCGCTGGATTGATTACAGAGAAAGTTCCGCTTGCCCCGGGCTCGCGCCACTCGCCACCGATGTAGTTCCCGTACGTCTTCATGTGTTCTCCAATGGGTTCTTCTGGTGGTTCCTTGGTTAAGGAATGATGGCGGCTCGGGATACGGCGCGGGCCTCGCTCAGTTCTAGGGCTGTAGTGATGTCATCCAACGCGAAAACTCGATCGCTGAGTTCCTCGAATGGGAATCGAGAAGCGTTTTCGGCGAGAAAGGTCAATGCGCGCTTGAGGTACCAAGGGTGATAGCGCAGGATTCCGAAGATTTGCAGTTGTTTACGTGTGATGAGCGCTGGAGCAAAACTAATCTCGAATTCCTTGCCGACATTGAGATTGCCGATTGACGCGATGTGGCCACCGGGGCGAGAGAAATCCACCGCTTCGGCGAAAGCTGAAGCACGACCGGTGAGCTCAATGACGGCGTCAGCGCCGACGCCATCCGTCAACGCCATGATCCGTGCAGTTCGCTCCTCAGCGGATGGGAATTCATTGATATCCACGATGTGGTGAGCGCCAAACTGCAGTGCGGCTGCGATGCGTACGGGCTCCTTCTCCACGACAATCACTCGCGCACCTTGGCGGTTGGCAACGGCTGCCGCGTAGAGGCCTAATCCACCAGCTCCTTGGACGACGACGTTTTGGCCGTATCGCACACCGAGTTTGTCGATTGCAAAGACCATCTGCGCCAGCCCGCAGTTAGCGCCGGCTGCGGCTGCATCGCTGACCTCATCGGGCACCTTGTAGAAGAATTGCCCTGGGCTGAGGTAGTAATGCGTGGCGAAGGCGCCGTTGAAGTGTGGCGGCGTGGCCGGCGCAAGCGCTGAATTTCGGTTGACGTTAAGGCACATCTCAAAATCGCCTCGGCTGCAAGCAACGCACTTTAGGCAGGTGTGGTAGTAGACAGCTGCCACTCGATCGCCGATGGCGAGAGGTTGACCAGCGCTGTCAGTAGTGAGACCTTCACCAAGCTCTGCTACCTCAGCCACGAATTCATGACCCATGACAACGTCGCGAAACGCAACGCTGAGGAAGTGCCAGATATGCAAATCTGATCCGCACACGTTCGCTCGGCGAACCTTCAGCAGAGCTGCCCCAGGTGGCAAAGCTGGCAATTCATATTCCTGGATCTCCACTTGGGACGGACCCAAGAGTGCGACGAGGCGACCCTTCACAGTGTTCTCCTCTATCTAGAAGCCAACTTACTTAGCAGACCATTGGGGCCGATAATGCCGATGTTCTAGATTGGTACAGGAGCGACGTACGCGGCAGTCGATTTAGACAAGTTCGACCACTGCGTCTACGGCTAATGCCCCAAACGAAGGCTCCCCAGCCGCTGCCCCGATCATGAGCGGGTTGACATCTACACTCTGGACCGATGGGTCGGCAAGCATCAGTTGACCCAGTGCGACAGCGGTACGAGCCCAAGCATCAACATCTGTGGGTGGCTCTCCGCGCACGCCGCTCAGAAGTGGAGAAATGCGTAGTCGATGGATCGCGGCTAGGGCTGCTGATTCATCAAAGGGCGGGATCAACGCCTGGACGTCGTCAAGGGCTTCCACGTACTTGCCGCCTGCACCGAGGAGCACAATTGGCCCAAACACGGCGTCGACGTGTGCGCCAATCATTCCTTCCGTAACTCCACGGATCATCGGCGCCACGATCACTCCGTCATTCGCTAGCCCAAGGCGAGACATGATCTCGAACATTTCCTCGGCTGCTGACGCAACTCCTTCGCTCGTGGATAGCCCGAGGCGCACCAATCCCAATTCACTCTTATGGGTTGCTTGGGAGGGACACCCCTTGACCACAACCGGGACGCTTCCGTGCGATGCAAAAGCCGCAACGGCCGCTTCGGTAGTGGCACACAACGTGAATGGCGACACCGGAATGCCGCGCGAGCTGAGGAACTCCAACGCTGCCGACTCGCTGAGACTGCGCACCGAAGGAGATCCCTTTGAGAAAACTTGGACTGGTCCAAGTCGACGGACCTCTTCCATGAGTTCGCGATGGTGCAGAAACTGTCCCAAAGCCGCTAGTGCCGTTGCCTCGTCATCAAAGACAACGAGGCCCTTATCGCGGAATGCGCGCGCGACCGGCTCTTGAGGTATTGCCACCACCACGGGTTTGCGGTCACGTTCAGCGAACTCGGCGGTGTCCGCTGCGAAGCGGGGGAAGTCGTATCCCTTTCCAGAGACCGGAATGCCTACGAGTGCTGCGTCTACACCGGGATCTGCAGCCAGAACGGGAAACACCTTTCCGAAGAGGCTGCTATCGGTGAGTAATGCCGCAGTGATGTCGACAGGATTTGTCTTCGTGGCGAAGGTAGGCAAAATCTCCGTGAGTGCCTGCGAAGTTTCCGGCGTGAATTGCGTTAATTGCAAGCCGTTGTCTGCGGCCGCGTCAGCTCCCAGAACGCAGATAGCCCCCGAGTTGCTCACGATGGCGAGTCGTCGTCCGCGGGGATGCCAGTCTTTGAGGTAGAGAGCGGCGGTGTCGACCATGCCACTCATGCTCTTTGCTCGCCAGATGCCCACTCGATGGAAGAATGCATCTACCACTCTTTGCTCGTTGGCCAACGCTCCTGTGTGCGATGAAGCGGCTCGCCGGCCGTCGACACTTCGCCCACCCATCATGGCCACAATCGGAATATTTCGATCCAGTGCCTGTGCGGCGGCGGCTGTGAGAGAAGCAGGATCGCGGATGTCCTCCAAGTACAGCAGCAAAAGCCTGATCTCCGGATCTTGTAGTACGGCAAGCGCAAGATCACCTACGCCGAGATCGGCGTCATTGCCGGTGCCATGTACGTAGCGAACGCCGAGACCGCGGCGGCGGAGAAGTCCGTACGGAACCGAACACATTGCACCGCTCTGACTAACAATGCCGATGGGGCCATCTAGTGGCTCTTGCTCAACAAACATGGTCGAGAAACTCAAGATCGTTCCGGTGCCAAAGTTGGCGAGCCCCTGGGAGTTGGGACCCACAAGGCGCATCCCGCCTGCATGCGCAATTGCCACAAGATTGTGTTGACGCGCCAGATCCTCGGGGCGCCCGGTCTCGCCAAAGCCGGAAGCCATGACCACGCCACCCTTGACTCCTAAGGCGGCACACGCCTCGACGGCCGCCACCGCAGCGTCTCCGGGGAGGGCCACGATGGCCACGTCGGGAACCATGGGCAAGGAGGCGACATCGGGGTAGGCCGTGATGCCCTGAATGGTGGCTCGGCTCGGGTTGACGGGAAGAATTGCGCCAGAGAACCCGAACTTGCGCATAAATGCGATGGGCCGGCCACCGATCTTGTCCGGATCGTCGGAGGCTCCGATGATGGCGACAGAGGACGGGTTATGCAGGAAAGGGAGCCCTGCTTCGCTCATGAATCTTCACCTCGGCGCGCTAGTCGGTTAATCGCTGGATTGGTTGATCTCAGTCTCTCGTAGGGGTGGTGGCCCCTGCTGTCCCATTCCGATACGAGGGTCCGGCCATCGGAACCCGGAGCATAGGAGGTTCATGGGAGGGTTCAACTCTCAATCACGGTCGAGGGGATGATGGGCATGGGCGCGAAGCCGCCGGTTTTCGCAGAGGCATCTCATGCTGAGTTGACGCCCATTGATCACTTATTGCGGTCTGCCGTGGTCCACGGGGGACGGCTGGCGGTCGTGGACGGGGACATTCGCCTGACATATGCCGAATTGTTGGAGGAGTGCACTCGCCAGGCGGGGCTTCTTGCAGAGCTCGGAGTCATGCCGGGTGATCGCGTGGCCGTACTCGCTCCGAACACCTCGATCCTCTTGGAGACTCACTTCAGTGTCCCGATGGCAGGCGCTGTGCTCGTGGCTCTCAACACTCGGCTCAAAGCTGCGGAGATTGCCGCAATCGTCGAACACTGTGGCGCACAACTCGCCATTGTTGATAAGGACTTTCTGGACCGGGCACACGACATTGCTGTCCCCGTCATTGCGGCTGAAGATTTCAGACTTCGTGCGCAGTCAGCAACGCCGTTGTGTTTACCCGTTGCGGACGAACGTTCTCTGCTGTGCTTGAACTACACCAGCGGAACAACGGGTAAGCCGAAGGGAGTGATGTATCACCATCGCGGGGCCTATCTGCAGTCCGTTGCGATGGCCTATCACCTCAACCTTGGTGTCGACACGGTTTACCTGTGGACGCTACCCATGTTCCATTGCAATGGATGGACGTTCCCCTGGGCGATCGTTGCAGCCGGTGGTACCCAAGTGTGTCTACGCAAGGTTGTGCCATCTGAGAGCTGGCGACTTATCAGAGAAGAAGGCGTCAACTGTCTCTGTGCAGCACCCATTGTTTTGGGTGACCTAGTACGTGCACCAGAAGCCGGTCCGTTGACCGAGCGGGTCAAGGTGGGCACCGGTGGTTCGCCGCCCTCTCCTACTTTGCTTGCCGCGATGGAGTCTTTGGGTTTCGATGTGATGCATCTATATGGCCTCACCGAAACCTTTGGGCCGATGGTGGCCTCACCTTGGTATCCCGACTGGGATGAATTGCCAGATGACGTACGTTCGAAGCTCAAGGCGCGCCAAGGCGCTCCCAACCTCATTTCGCAACCGCTCACTGTCGTCGCACCAGATGGCACAATCGTCCCGCGCGACGGAGAAACCATGGGCGAAATTTGGTTGCGCGGCAACAATGTGACGCTGGGCTACTTCAACGATCCAGAGCAGACTGCGATTTCCTACGCCGATGGCTGGTTTCGAACGGGCGACCTCGCAGTGTGGCATCCCGACGGCATGATCGAAGTCCGAGATCGCTCCAAGGACATCATCATCAGCGGTGGCGAAAACATCAGTTCCATCGAAGTTGAGCAAGTGCTGGTGGCGCACCCGGCCGTGGCAGAGGCCTCCGTCATTGCCGGGCCGCATGAGCGCTGGGGCGAAGTCCCGGTCGCATTCGTCACTGTGGCGGAGGGTCAAGAAGTCACTGAGCCGGCCCTGATCGATTGGTGTCGCGAGAGACTCGCGCATTTCAAGGCGCCGAGCCAGATCATCTTTTCCGACCTCCCCAAGACGAGCACAGGCAAAATCGAGAAATTTGTGTTGCGGGACCGACTACGTGCTCAACAGCTCGCGGGAAAGGACTGACGGTCCTTTCACATATAGCGTCCACCTGTTACTTCTGTGACTGTGCCGGTGACGTAGCTGGACAGATCGCTGGCGAGAAATAGCGCCACACTGGCTACCTCGTCGGGTTCACCGGCACGGCGCATGGGGACCTCGGCCAACTTTTGGTCCCAAATATCTTTGGGCATCGCTTCAGTCATCGCCGTACGAATGAGTCCAGGCTGAATTGCATTGACACGTACGCCGGCGGATGCGACTTCTTTTGCGGCGGCTTTTGTCAGCCCCACAATCCCGGCTTTGGCTGCGGAGTAATTGGTCTGCCCGAAGAATCCGACCTTTGCCGAGATTGAAGACATGTTCACAATCGATCCGGATTCCTGCTCGCGCATGCGAGCTGCTGCGAATCGGGTGCCATTCCAACAGCCTTTAAGATGTACGGCAATCACCTGGTCGAAGTCGGCTTCGGTCATCTTGCGCATCGTGGCGTCGCGAGTGATTCCGGCGTTGTTGATCATGATGTCTATCGAACCAAAGGCATCTACAGCTCCGGCGATCAACGCTTCGACATCAGCCGACCGGGTGACATCGCAACGAATCGCCAAAGAGTCGGCGCTGAGAGATCCTGCTGCGGCTCGCGTGGCGTCTAGATCAAGGTCGCCGAGGACTATTCGAGCGCCTTCACTGTGGAAGCGGTGGGCAATCGCCAAGCCGATCCCTTGCGCGCCACCTGTGATAACTGCGATTTTTCCGTCTAAAAGTCCCATGTGATACATCCTCTCTAGACGACGTCACCCTATTGGAGTACCGATCGTCGCCTCATGGGGCAGCGCAAAGCGGACCGAGAGGCGGTGCCTTAGCCACCGACGCTCGGCTCTATACGCCCCATGCGTCACATGCGATTGAGGGGCCTCAAGACCGATATCTGGCCCGAGCCCCACGTAGACTGCCATGGTGATCCTCCTCGACAACGTGACCAAGCTCTACCCGAGCCAGACCCGACCGGCCCTTGATGGGATCACGGTCGAGGTCGAGCGCGGGGAGTTTGTGTTCCTCGTGGGAGCTTCAGGATCTGGCAAGTCCACCTTCCTTCGACTTATCTTGCGTGAAGAGCTGCCAACGGGTGGCAAAGTGTGGGTCGCGGGCAAGGACCTTAACCGCCTTTCCAACTGGAAGGTCCCTGGGCTACGCCGCCAGATCGGCACGGTGTTCCAAGATTTCAGGCTTCTCCCCAATCGCACCGTGGCGGGCAACGTCGCCTTCGCACTGGAGGTCATCGGACGCCCTCGCTCTCAGATTAAGCGCGTGGTGCCCGAGGTCCTCGAACTCGTCGGACTCGAAGGCAAAGAGGGCCGCATGCCCGACGAGCTCTCCGGTGGAGAACAACAGCGTGTCGCCATCGCGCGTGCCTTCGTCAACAAGCCGGCGATTCTCATCGCCGATGAGCCCACGGGCAACCTCGACCCTGCGACTTCTGTCGGCATCATGAAGCTCCTTGATCGCATCAACCGCACCGGCACCACAGTCGTCATGGCCACTCACGATGCCGCGATTGTTGATCAGATGCGCAAGCGTGTCGTCGAGATGGAGATGGGACATGTCGTACGCGATCAGTCTCGCGGCATTTACGGATACAACCGATGAGACTTCGATTCGTACTCAGCGAGGTCGGCGTAGGTTTGCGCCGCAATCTCACAATGACGCTCGCCGTCATCATCACCGTTGCTGTGTCACTCGCACTCTTCGGCGTCAGCCTGCTTGTGCGTGCGCAGGTCGAGACGATGAAGGACTACTGGTACGACAAGGTGCAGGTCTCAATCTTCCTGTGTAGCGAAGGCTCCGACGCACCTTCCTGCTCAGGTGGCGCCGTGACTGATGCGCAGCGGGACCAGATCGAGGCCGACCTCAATTCACTTAAGCCACTCGTCGAAGAGGTTTACTACGAATCCAAGCAAGAGGCATACGAGCGATTTAAAGAGCAGTTCAAGAATTCACCGATTGCCGACACGATCACGCCAGAAGCGATGCCTGAGTCGTTCCGCGTCAAACTTTCTGATCCTTCCAAATACCAAGTTGTGGCGTCCGCTTTCGACGGACGGCCCGGTGTTGAGCAGGTCAATGACCAGCGACAGATTCTCGACCGGTTCTTCCAACTGCTGGGCGGGTTGCAGGCCGTAGCACTCGCGATTGCGCTTTCCATGCTCGTTGTCACTGTTCTGCTCACGGCTAACACGATGCGTGTCGCCGCGTTTAGCAGACGACGAGAGACGGGCATTATGCGACTTGTGGGCGCATCCAATCTCTATATCCAGTTGCCCTTCCTCGTGGAGGCGGCGCTCGCGGCAGCGGTCGGGGCCGTACTTGCCATCGGTGCGTTGCTATTGGTCAAGGGCGTTGTCATCGACCAGTTGGTTGCACCCAACTATCAGTTCACTGCATTCGTTGGTTGGGATGCGATCGCGACCATCGCACCCATCATGTTTATCGTTGGCGTCGGACTGGCTGCCATCGCAGCATTCTTCACTCTGCGCAAGTACCTGCGGGTCTGACATGCCACGCGAACAGGGCCGCAAGCTGATCGCGCAGAACCGCAAGGCTCGGCACGACTACTCCATCGAAAGCACCTTTGAGGCCGGCATCGTGCTGACCGGCACCGAGGTCAAATCCCTGCGGGCTGGCCGCGCGACCTTGACCGATGGGTTCGCCACGATCGATGACGGCGAGGCGTGGCTCCGGGGCGTACACATCCCGGAATACGACCTTGGCACCTGGAACAATCATGAGCCGCGCCGCACTCGTAAGCTCTTGCTGAAGCGCGACGAGCTGCGCAAGATCGCGGGCAAACTCAAAGAGTCTGGCCTCACCCTCGTGCCGCTTGCGCTGTATTTCAAGGACGGCTACGCGAAGGTTGAGATAGGCATTGGCAAGGGCCGCAAAGCTCATGACAAGCGCCAGGCTATTGCCGAGCGGGAATCCACCCGGGAGATCCAGCGGGCCAGCGGGCGTCGCTCCAAGGGCATGGCTTAAGCGCCGTCACGCGAGTAGCTACTAGGGGAATTTCACAGTTTGTTCACGGGAAACTGGCGCGGGCAGGACTAGCGTCCCAAGGGGGCTAGGCCCTAGTGTCAGCGAGCATGGGCAACCTTCGTCGTGCAGCCACGCTGGCCACCACCACCCTCACGCTTCTGACCGCAACGGTCACCCTCGCGCCGGGTTGGCTCACCGCCCAGGCCGCCGAGGCAGCGGGGCAAGCGGCGAGTCAGTCGGCCGCCGATCAACAAGCGGCTGCGGCCGCCGGTTCGACCCCTACTTCTTCACTAAGCCTGACTCTGACGGCAGCGCAGATTCCGGCCAAGTCCAACACCACCCCGACGCCAACGCTGAACGTTAACCCCAACGAATCCTCCGTCCTTGCCGTCGGAATTCGCCCGTTGGCAATTCTTGATCGCACGTCAGGATCTGTCGCTCCCTCATTGACCATCGTCCTGCCCACAGGGGTCCGCATCCTTAACGTGATCACCGACCCTGACCCTGGCGTCACGGGCGTTTGGGCCTGTAAAGGCA
>JBIHZU010000108.1:0-6061 GCA_044240285.1 Candidatus Nanopelagicales bacterium
TCAGATTCGGCCACCGCCGCTGCGTCAGCGACTTCGATATGTCCATTCTTGCTTCGAATCACGACCTTCTCGCCATTAGCGCCGAAGCGAATCGGCTGACCATCTTCGAGGCGAATGACGTTCCGCGGCCCGGTCTCGTTGTCCTTGAGGACTTCCCAAGCACCGTCATTGAAGATATTGCAGTTCTGCAGGATCTCCACGAGTGCGGTGCCTTCGTGTGCTGCGGCTCGACGGAGCACTTCACTGAGGTGCTTGCGATCGCTATCGACTGAACGTGCAACGAAAGTGGCCTCGGCACCCAGCGCGAGCGAGACGGGGTTGAACGAGTAGTCGACCGAACCCTGCGGAGTCGACTTGGTGATCTTGCCGGTCTCTGAGGTAGGGGAGTACTGCCCCTTGGTCAGACCGTAGATGCGGTTGTTAAAGAGCAGGATCTTGAGGTTGACGTTACGACGAAGGGCATGGATGAGGTGATTGCCACCGATGGACAGGGCATCGCCATCGCCGGTCACGACCCAGATGGACAAATCGGGACGCGTCACGGCCAGACCGGTTGCAATTGCCGGCGCACGACCGTGGATCGAGTGCAGGCCGTAGGTGTTCATGTAGTACGGGAAGCGCGAAGAGCACCCGATGCCCGAGATGAAGACAATGTTCTCTTTCTTCAGCCCGAGTTCGGGCATGAAGCCCTGCACGGTCGAAAGAATCGAGTAGTCACCGCAGCCTGGGCACCAGCGCACCTCTTGGTCGGACTTGAAGTCCTTGGCCGACTGCTTCTCATCAGTCTTGGGCACCAATGCGAGGGCGGGGAACGGGAGGTCGATAGAAGTCATTTCATCCCTCACAGACTCGAAGCAACGTTAGTAATGACTCCGACGAGTTCGTCGGAGGTGAACGGCAATCCGCGTACTTGGTTGTAGCCAATTGCGTCGACTAGGAACTTCCCGCGAAGCAAAAGCGCAAGCTGCCCGAGGTTCATCTCTGGCACGATCACCCGGTCGTAGCTACGCAGCACCTCGGCGGTGTTAGCTGGGAACGGATTGAGATGGCGTAGGTGAGCCTGTGCGACCTTGACTCCGTTCTTGCGAGCGACACGACACGCGGCACCGATCGGGCCATAAGTCGATCCCCACCCAATGATCAGAACTCGAGCATCACCATCGGGGTCCTCAACGGCGAGTGGCGCAATAGAAGCGGCGATGCCGTCGACCTTTGCTTGGCGAAGACGCACCATCTTGTCGTGGTTGTCGGGATCATACGAAATATTGCCGCGGCCGTCGGCCTTCTCGATGCCGCCGATGCGGTGCTCGAGTCCGGGTGTGCCCGGGATGGCCCACGGACGTGCCAGGGTCGCCGGGTCGCGAAGGTAGGGCCAGAACTCTTGCGTGCCGTCTTCGTTGGTGTGATTCAACTCGGTAGCGAAATTTGGCTCAAAGGTGGGCAGTGAATCCACATCGGGGATGCGCCATGGTTCTGAGCCATTCGCGAGATAACCATCTGAGAGCAAGAACACTGGCGTGCGGTACTGGACCGCGATGCGTGCCGCTTCAATGGCCGCATCGAAGCAGTCAGATGGTGACTGCGGAGCAACGATCGGGACGGGCGCTTCGCCATTGCGTCCGAACATCGCCTGCAGGAGGTCGGATTGTTCGGTCTTCGTGGGTAGGCCGGTGCTCGGGCCGCCGCGCTGTACATCAATGATGAGCAGCGGAATCTCCAGAGTCACGGCAAGGCCAATGGCCTCTGACTTCAGCGCGACGCCAGGTCCGGATGTCGTTGTGATTCCGAGTGAGCCACCGTATGACGCGCCGATGGCTGCACCGACACCCGCAATCTCGTCTTCGGCCTGGAAGGTCGTGATGCCAAACTTCTTGAGTTTGCTCAACTCATGCAGGATGTCCGATGCAGGAGTGATCGGGTACGTGCCGAGGAAGATCGGCAGGCCAGAGCGATCGGATGCAGCGACGAGGCCGTAGGCAAGTGCCAGGTTGCCGTGGATATTGCGGTAGGTGCCTGCCTTCATGGGGGCGGGCTTGACCTCGTAACGCACTGAGAATGCTTCGGTCGTCTCACCAAAAGACCAACCGGCCTCAAGGGCAGCGATATTGGCGCCGAGGATGTCGGGATTCTTACCGAACTTGCTCTTCAGAAATACGCGGGTGCCATCAGTGGGGCGGCTGTACAGCCAACAGAGCATGCCCAAAGCGAACATGTTCTTGGCGCGCTCAGCATCCTTCTTTGACAACGGGAATTCCTTGAGCGCCTCAACGGTCATTGAGGTCAGACCAACCGGGTGCACGTTGTAGGCACTGAGGGAATCATCTTCGAGCGGGTTTCCGGCGTAGCCGACCTTTTCGAGATTGCGCTTGGTGAACTCATCAGTGTTGACGATGAGATCACCGCCTGGCTTCAACAGTCCGATGTTGGACTTCAGTGCGGCGGGGTTCATCGCCACGAGAACATCGGGGCGATCACCCGGAGTCATGATGTCGTGATCGGCGAATTGCAACTGGAATGCCGAGACGCCTGGCAATGTGCCGGCTGGTGCGCGGATCTCCGCAGGGAAGTCCGGGAGAGTCGAGAGATCGTTGCCGAGACCGGCCGTCTCAGAAGTGAAGCGATCGCCGGTCAGCTGCATACCGTCGCCGGAGTCACCCGCAAATCTGATGATCACGTGATCAACCGGGATGACCTGCTTCTCCGCAACCTGATCCGTCACCGCAACCGTCCTCACCTGAAAAACGCCTCAATAAGTGTGTGTAGGTCCATTCTGCCCCCTGGCTGGGCGTGGGCAGGATGGGTCACCTAAGAAATCCCCTAGAGTTTTGGCTGTGACCGCTATTGACACACCCTGGGCTCCCATTGGGTCGAGGACTTACGCGGTTACAGGTCGACCGGGGCTCCATGTCAGCGTTGCCAACCTTGGGTTGGCTTGTTGTGCTGTCGAGTTTGGGTCTGCTGTGACTCGAGGGTTGCTTGAGCCTGCTGATACTTCCGTGACACCGAATATGACCATCTTGGTGGTCTCGGGAACCCTCACGCATCAGCTGACTCCCCAGTTGATCTCGTCCTGGGATGCAGTTGTTGGCCCGCGGGCCGTGCTGGCCCTAGGCGCGTGCGCGACGAGTGGCGGCCCTTATTGGGACTCGTATGCAGTCGTCGAGGGCATCGATTCGGTCGTGCCAGTCGCGTCGTACGTGCCGGGCTGCCCGCCGCGGCCAGAAGCCCTAGTTGCGGCGATCGTGTCCCTGGCTGATGCGTCATGAGTTCCGCGCGCAAGATGGTGGATCGGACGTCATGGCATGAGGCCTGCAGCGCTGCTCGAGCCGCGGGCGCGACGTACTTCGACTTCCTGTCTGCGACCGAGCTCGCTGATGGATCCGGTGTCGACTGGCTTCTTCATGTCGCGGTTCCTGGCACGACCCCGATTCGACATCACTTCATCGCCACATCTGTTCGTTACGACGAGTCTGTCGATTCGATTGCAGGTGTCTACGCTGGCGCGGCTTGGCATGAGCGTGAGGCGCACGAAATGTTTGGCCTGCAGTTCACCGGGCTGTTAAATCTGCAGCCGCTGCTTCTCGCGGATGTGAGCCTGCGCCCGCTGCGCAAATCTTTTGTGTTCGCTCAGCGTGAAGAACGGTCATGGCCAGGAGCAGAGGGACGAAAGCGGCCACTTGGCGTGACTGGGAAAGGTGGTGCCGAGTGAACGACGCTCACGGATTTATTGCGTTGGATGCCGCAGCGTGTACGTCTTGTCTCGTCTGCGCGCGTGAGTGCCCCGATTGGTGCATCCATATTGAGCAGCACTCTGAGACGATCACGGGCGAAGGTCGACCACGCACCGTCAAACTTCTCGATAGTTTTGTCATCGATTGGTCGTCGTGCATGTTCTGCGGCATCTGCATTGAGGTGTGTCCGTACGACGCCCTGTCTTGGTCGCCAAAGCCGGTTGTTGCCGAGTCAACTCGCGCTGGATTGGCATACGGCATCACCGAACTAACAGACCCCAAAGCTGACAACGAGGGCTGACACGAAGTTACTTGCGGATTGCTGCGTCTGCAGTCCAGCCGGAGAAGAGTTGTTCGGGCCACCCGATTGCGCGAATGCGAACCTTAAAGGTCCCCTTTGGGACATTGGAGAGGCTAAACACAGCTGAGTCGGAGTCTCCCCGAAGGGGATCACCGAGTTGAGTCCAGGTCTTCGCTCCGGGCCACATGTACTGGAATGCGTAGCCGTGCACGTTACTACCGCCAAGAACTTCTCCCCGAGGTAAGTCCCAGCGCATTGTCAGGTAATCAGTTTTGGCGTCGTATGCCGCTGAGAAGTTGGTGGGTGTAGCCACTGTGTCTGTCATCTGCCGCCATGGCGAGGTGGTGCTGACGAGCGACATGCCTCCAGTGGTCGAGAGCACGTTAACCCGGAATCGCACAACATCGCCCGCATCTACGCCAAGTGCCGCGCGTGACAGGGTCGTTGCCGTAGCAGAGCCGGCACTGGTCTTCACGATGGTCCATGGAGTACCTGACCCATTGGGGCGCTTCGTCTGCACAGAGATTTGGTAGCCCTTGAGGTAAGCGGTCTTCAGACTACTTCCAACAAAGTAGATCAGGGCGGCGCTAGCGCTCGTAAAGGCATCGGCGCCGGTGGCCGGGCCGATAGCGAGTACGTAGTCGAGCATGCCACTCACGACTGTTCGACCATCATTCGTCTTGACGATGACGTCGACTGAGCCACTTTTATCCACTGGTCCAGCCGGGACTGTGCAGACGATTTTGGTGGAATTACTCGTTGTGACAGGGCAGTCCTTGTTTCCAATGGTCACAGATTGCAGCGAGTCAAGATTGCGCCCGGTAATGGTGATCGAATCACCGCCGAGCAGGGACACACGTGCAGGGGTAATGCCCGTTACCGCCGGGATCGCGATTGCCGTCGTATAAAGCAGATTCTGCTCGCCGTCTCCTGAGGCCACATAGAACTTGTCTCCCGTGGGCGCAACTGCGATGCCTGCCGCGAAGCCGTCGAACCTATTCGGGAGCAGAGTTATGGCACCATTCGAAGTATTTATGCGATGAACTTCAATGTCGTAGTCTTCGGAGTTCTTACCAATCACGTACGCCCAGCTACTATCTGGAGTGAACGCGATGGATACCGGCGAAGCGGTGGGGATGGTCCCGACGGTGGTGATCGCATCGGTGGTCGTAGAGATTCGTAGCACCTTACCGTCGTCTTGGGTGAGATAGGCAAAGTCGCCGTTGGGAGCCATAACGAGATCTGTGGGGTCTGCACCCGGGATGGACTTGGCGAGGCCATCGATGACCTTCAGGTTCAGATTTACCTTTTGGAGTTTGTTGGAGCCAGCGACATTTATGACTGCCAAGGCGTAGTCGGTACCGTCCTTGCTATACGTCACGACCTTCGAAGCCGGACCTGTGAGATAGACCTTGCCCGGCACGCCGGTGGCCCTTACGAGTGCAAGATGGTTGCGATCTTCCTGCACAGCCACGACGGCATAGGACCCATCGGGTGAGGCTGCGACAGCACCTGGCCATCCGGAGGGCGCAAAATTGCTCGCGGTGGTTGCGGCTCCGGAAGGTGGAATTTTCAAGAGAGCGTGTGACATTCCCAAAGTTGCGTATGCGGACTCCCCGGCTGTAGCTAAGTCCGTGGGCATTTCGAAGCCAAATTTCGTTGTTGAGCCCCTCGATAGATTCACGCGCGCGATGCCTCCTGTGGAGCATCCGATAAATGCGGTGGCGCCATTTTCCGCAAGCACCATGCCGCCCTCGGGCAAACATGGCCCCAAGTCGATGGGCGCTGGCGCTGCAGCAGAAACCGCAGAGCTAGTCCCCACCAATCCGGCAGTCACGACAGCGAGCACAGCGGCGGCAGCAAGACTGCGACGAATCATGGAAGAGTCCTTATCGGTAGTTGACGAACTGCACGGGGAAGTCCAAGTCTGCATCCTTGACCAACGCGATGACCTCCTGAAGGTCATCGCGGCTCGGGCTGGTGACGCGCAACTCCTCGCCCATGACCTGGGCCTTGACTTTCTTGGGCC
>JBIHZU010000107.1:0-6061 GCA_044240285.1 Candidatus Nanopelagicales bacterium
CGCGGAACGTCATTCGCCTCGAAGATGGTCAGCCGATTCGCTTCGGCGCTAATGGCGAGAAGGTCGTGATTCGAAGCAAGAATGGACATATCGAAGTCGCTGACGCAGCGGCGGTGGCCGAATCTGATGTCATCGTCTACGACTCGCGCACCGAGGATCCGGGCTTGGCCTTCGCCATCTCACGCCTCTCTGACAGCCACTCGCTCGCGGATACGGCCATTGGTGTCTTCCGCGATGTGCAACGGCCTTCGTATGACCGACTTGTACGTGAACAGATGGCCGAGGCAGCAGCAGGTGGGCCTGGCGATTTGCAGTCACTTATCAATGGCAAGGACAACTGGCAGATTGGCTGATGCTGGCCTAGCCAGTACGCGTGACTACGTAGTCACACAGGAATCCGAGCGCATCGCGCGGTGAACCCGACGGCAGTGCACTAAGCGTCGCGCGCGCGTCGTCTGCCCACTTACGGGCGACTGATCGTGCCTCCGCAATCGCAGGGTGTCCACGCAGCAGCGTGAGCGCCTCGGCGTGCTCCGCATTGTCATGCAACGGTCGGGAGAGCAGGTCGCGGAGTCTCGCGTCACCGGACTCCATCGCGATGAGACCGGCCAGCGTCGGAACACCCTCCCGCAAATCTGTGCCAGGAGTCTTGCCGGATTGCTCAGTGCCGCTGGAGATGTCCACTAGGTCATCGGCGAGCTGAAACGCGACGCCGATGCGCTCCCCGAATTCGGTGAGGGTGTTTTTGATATCGATGGATGTCCCAGCAGCCATGGCTCCGTAGGTCCCACAGGCCGCAATGAGCGATCCCGTTTTATCAGCAAGCACCGCTAGATGATGCTTGACCGGATCCTCATCTAGCTCAGGACCGACGCTCTCTCGGATCTGTCCAGTACACAAGCGTTCGAAGGTCCGCGCCTGCACGCGAACGGCCTCGGGACCAAGATCGGCCAAGATTGCTGAAGACTTCGCGAAGAGGAAGTCGCCTGTGAGGATCGCGACTGTGTTGTCCCAACGTGCGTTAGCCGACGCGGCACCGCGTCGCAGCGGGGCCTCATCCATGACGTCGTCGTGATACAACGTTGCAAGGTGAGTCAACTCCACTAGGACGGCTGAGGGAATCACACCCGGAGCGTCAGGATCTCCGAAATGAGCGGCCAGCAGCACCAACAACGGGCGAAATCGTTTGCCACCAGCGTCGACGAGATGCCGAGAGGCTTCTGTGATGAATGGGTAGTCACTACGCACAGACTCGCGCAGGGCGATCTCAGTAGCCGCCAGCCCCAAGTCAAGCTGCGCGCCTAGCGCTGGATCGACGAGGTCGAGACCCGAAGGCCGCTGAGTGGACATCCCTAATTCATATCAGCGAATGAAGACGCCGGCCTGCTCAAGCAGGGTGAGAAATGGCTGGGGAATGATGCCGAGGACAACCGTGACCGCCACGCTGATGGCTATCGCCAGGGTCGTGAACGCCGACGGAACGACTACGGCCGGTGGATCAGCCGGTGGATCCGCGAAGAACATGAGAACGATCACGCGCCCATAGACAAAGGCCGCGATGAGGCTGGCGAACAAGGCGACGATGACTAGAGGCATGGCGCCAGCCTCGATCGCAGCGGTGAATACCGCAAACTTGCCGATGAATCCAGATGTCAGAGGAATGCCGGCCAACGACAGCAGGAAGATTGCGAAGACCGTAGCCGTCAGCGGCGATGTCTTAGCCAAACCTGCCCACTTGGACAGATGAGTGGCTTCACCAGTGGAATCTCTCACCAGCGTGACTACTGCGAATGTGCCCAGAGTCGTGAAGGCATAGGCCACAAGATAGAAGATCGCTCCACGAAGTCCGGCCGGATTCGCCGCAATAACGCCGAGCAGAATGAAACCCGCCTGCGCTATGGATGAATAAGCCAGCATGCGCTTCACGTCAGTCTGAGTAACGGCGACGATCGCGCCAATCAGCATCGTGAGGATCGCGATGACCCACAGCATCGGTTGCCAATCCCAACGCAAGCCACCGAAGATGACATAAAAGACGCGAAGGATCGCGCCGAACGCAGCGACCTTGACAGCGGCAGCCATAAAGGCGGTGACCGGCGTCGGTGCACCCTGATAAACGTCGGGGGTCCACTGATGGAACGGCGCCGCGCCAATCTTGAACAGCAGGCCAACGGCAACCATGCCAACACCCACGAGAATCAGCATGTTCTGCCCGGGATTGCCGGCAATCGCTTCGGCAATCTTGCCGAACTTGATACTGCCTGAGTAGCCGTAGAGGAGCGCAGAGCCGAAGAGGAAGAAAGCTGACGAGAACGAACCAAGGATGAAGTACTTAAGCGCTGCTTCTTGCGACAGGAGACGACGACGACGTGCCATGCCGACCAAAAGGTAAAGCGGAAGCGACATAACCTCAAGCGCAACGAACAGCAACAACAGATCATTGGCGATCGGGAATAGCAGCATGCCTGTGACCGCGAAGAGCATGAGCGGCCAAATCTCAGTCTGCAGGAAGCCGCGCGACGAGAACTGACGTTCGTCCTCGGAGCCCGGCAGAGTCGACGCCCTCGCTGCGAATGCGTCGCCAGCCGGATCGACCTGACGCTCAGCCATGAGCATGGCTCCCACGATCGAGATCAACAACACGGCGCCTTGCAAAACTAGGCCCGGGCCATCAATAGCAACCGCTCCGCCCCCATCCAGTTGGCGAATTCCAGCGTGCAACACCACAGCCACAAACGCTGCAATCAAGGATCCGAAGACCAAAACCAACTGAAGCGGACGACGCGCTCCGCGGGGCGCAAACGCCTCCACGAGGACGCCGATGACAGCAGCGGCCGCCACAATCAAGACTGGCGCAAGTGCCCCATAATCGATCGTGGGGAGCGTGAAGGTGTCCGCGACAACTGATGCGCTGAGTACGCCGCTCACGGCTGTCCCCCTTCCGTGCCAGTGAGTGCCGGTTGGGGATCCGTCAGCCCCACAGTGGTGAGAGTCCGATCCACCGCAGGATTAATCACATTCAGTGCGATGCCCGGAATCACCCCAAGTACGAGAGTCAGCGCGAATACCGGGAACAAGGAAGTGAATTCCCGCCCGCCGAGGTCCTTCATGCCATCAATGCCTGGACCTACCGGCCCAGTCATCGTCTTCTGGTAAAGCCGCAGAGCGTACGCAGCCGACAAGACGATACCGATCGTCGCAATGACAGCGATCACGATGTAGCGCTCGAACGTGCCCAGCAAGACGAGGAACTCTCCCACGAATGGTGCGAGTGCAGGCAGGGCAAGGGCGGAGAGGGCGGCAAACAAAAAGAAGCCACCAAGGATGGGCGCGACCTTCGCGACGCCGCCGTAGTCGGAGATGAGGCTGGATCCACCTCGACGCGACATTAGGTAGCCGCCGACAATGAACAAAGCGGCCGTGGCGAGGCCGTGCGCGATCATATAAAAGACAGATCCCGACATGCCCTGGGACGTAAAGACAAAGATACCGAGCGCGATGAAACCAAAGTGCGACATCGAACTGTAGGCAAAGAGCCGCTTCATATCAGACTGGCCGAGGGCAACCAAAGCACCGTAGATGATGCCAATCACAGCCATGGCGATCACGAGCGGGGCGAACCACTGCGAAGCAGAGGGGAAAATCGGCAAGAGGTAACGGATCATGCCGAAAGTGCCAACCTTGTCCAGCACACCGATGAGCAAGACAGCCGTCGCTGGCGTTGCCTCACGCGCAGCATCTGGAAGCCACGTGTGGAATGGCCACAGTGGTGCCTTGATCGCGAACGCGATGAAGAAGCCGAGGAATAGCAACTTCTCAGTGCCCGGATCAATGTCGATGCCCACCAACTGCATGAAGTCGAAAGTGCCCTGCCCTAGTACATCTGCCGATACGACGTACAAGCCGATAAGCGCTGCGAGCATCAACAACCCGCCGACGAGGCTGTAGATCAGGAACTTGACCGAGGCGTAGGCGCGCTGCGCACCGCCGAAGCGACCGATGAGGAAGAAGGTCGGGATGAGCATGACTTCGAAGAAAACATAAAAGAGGAACACATCGGTAGCAGCGAAGACACCCACCATGCATGTCTCAAGCGCGAGCATGAGAGCGAAGTAGCCCTTGACAGTCCCACGACCAGTTGTGCCAGGGGCAACATCGTTCCAGCCAGAAAGCATCACGATCGGCACGAGAATGGTCGCCAGTGCAATGAGGACAAGTCCGATGCCGTCAACGCCGACGGAGTAGGAAATTCCCAGCGACGTGATCCATTCGTACTTCTCTGCGAATTGGAACGGCGCGCTTGACGCGGCGTCGAAACCAAGAGCCAGCACGACCGTGAGGACAAGCGTGACGAGCGAGAACGCGAGCGCAACCTGCTTCGCCATCGTCTCCCGTGCGCGAGGTAGGAGGAGTACGACGGCACTGCCGACAAGCGGAACGACCCCTAGAATTGTGAGCCACGGAATAGACGTCGAGAGATTCAGCATGGACGAGGTCATGGCAACCTCACCAATAACATCACGACAACAACCAAGATGGCACCTCCGAGCATCGCCAAAGCGTAGGACCGGGCAAAGCCCGACTGAAGACGACGCATACGCCCTGAAAGTCCACCGACAAACGCCGCCGAGCCTCCGACGATGCCGTCAATAACCGAACGATCAGCCCACACAAGAGAACGCGAGAGCCAGTAGGTGGGACGTACCGCGATCGTGTCGTTGATCGCATCGTCGTACATGCTGTTGCGCGCTGCACGTACGAGAACATTGCCCTTGGGTGCTTCAACCGCCACAGATCGTCGGTACATCGCAATAGCAACTGCAGCGCCGACAAGAACGACAACGAGAGTGATGCCTTCGAGCACAATCGCGGGGATGGCAAGCTCACGCGTTTCAAATCCAGTGACAGGCTCGAGCCACGTCTGGATGTTGCCCCAGAAGAGCAAACCGATGCCAGTAAAAATTGATCCAATGCCCAAGATGATAAGCGGGATAGTCATAACCGGTGGAGATTCGTGCGGATGCTGATCATCTTCCCAGCGAGCCTTGCCGAAGAACGTCATCACCAGCATGCGAGTCATGTAGAAGCCCGTGAAACCAGCGGCAAGAATTGCGCAGATGCCAATGATGATGTTGTGCTCAAATGCAGCATGAATGATGTCGTCCTTTGACCAAAAGCCCGAGAACGGTGGGATGCCCATAATCGCAAACGTGGCCGCCATAAAGGACAACCACGTGACAAGCATCGCGGCGCGAAGTGCTCCGTAGCGTCGCATGTTCTCGCGATTCTTCATGCCGTGCATGACCGAACCGGCGCCGAGGAAGAGGTTTGCCTTGAACACACCGTGCGTGAGTAGGTGGAAGATTGCAAAGACGTAGCCAACGGGCCCTAAACCGGCTGCGAGAATCATGTAGCCGATCTGGCTCATCGTGGAGCCAGCCAGCGCCTTCTTGATCTCGTCCTTTGCCGAGCCAACGAATGCGCCAAGGAACATCGTGATGGTTCCGATGATGACTACCACGGTCGACGCGACGATCGTTTGATCGAAAATCGGGCCACTTCGTACGATCAAGTAGACGCCAGCAGTGACCATCGTCGCTGCATGGATGAGCGCCGAAACGGGCGTGGGGCCCTCCATGGCATCGAGCAGCCATGCCTGTAGCGGGAACTGCGCCGACTTGCCACAGGCTGCAAGCAGGAGCAGCAGCCCGATCCAAGTCATTGTCGTGTCGCTGGCTTCACCGGCCTGGTCGAAGACCGTGGAGAAGGTGACCGAACCGAAGGTGACGAAGATCAGCATGATGCCCAAGCTCATGCCGACATCACCGATGCGGTTCATCACGAAGGCCTTTTTGGCTGCAGCAGCGGCACTGTTCTTGTGCTGCCAGAAACCAATGAGCAGGAATGAGGCGAGGCCCACTCCCTCCCAGCCGGCATAAAGAAGCAGGTAGTTATCGGCCAGAACCAAAAGGAGCATCGCTGCGACGAAGAGATTGAGGAAGCCAAAGAACCGGCGACGGTCTGGATCGTCCTTCATGTAGCCAATTGAGTAGACGTGAAT
>JBIHZU010000109.1:0-5995 GCA_044240285.1 Candidatus Nanopelagicales bacterium
CCAGCCCGAGTTGGGTGCTGGGTCGTGTGATGGCGTGCGCTTGGATCTGATCGGTCTTCGTGAGGAAGTCTTGATTGCGGGCGGCGCGATTGGGAATGACGTCTTGCGACGGTTGTTGGCGATGGGGCCGAGCGCGCACATGGCGACCGTGCTCGAAGTGATTGACCCGGAGCTGGTCCATGCTGATGCGTTTGATCTACCTGACCCCGAGGCCGTCACCGAACACGCCATACAGATCGCGGTGCGTGAGGGCGCTGATGCGGGCCGGTTGATTCTGTTGCAGTTGTGGAAGCGGCAGGAGGCGTGGACTGCGTCTCGGTCCATGACGGTTTCGCATGAGTATGCGACTGCTGCGATGGACCGCACCGACCGCGCTTCTTCTCGGTTTGATGTGTCGCGCTCCGGGGTGGTCGCTGAGGTCGGTCTGGTCATGGGGGTGCACGGCTCAACCGCCGATGTGAAAATCACTCAAGCCGGCCTGCTCAACCCTGAAGGCGTCCTCTCGACCACCCACGAGGCCCTCGCGCAAGGTTTGGTGACCGAACCCGTCGCCCGCCTGATGGCTGATGCGATGGATGGCTTGTCGTTCGAGCAGATGGCCCGAGTCGAAGCAATGGTCCTCCCAAGGCTCGTCCGCCACATCGACCCAGTGACCCGTGAAGGTGCGCCGGCGAGCTATTCCTATGCCAGGGACCAACTCGCGCGAGCCCTCAATCGCATCGCACCTGAACGCGCCAAAGAAAAGCACGCCCGGGCCTTTGCCAAGAGAGGTGTGAAGATCCGCATCCTCGAAGAAGAAGGCCTTGCCCAAATTTGTCTATGGACCACCAAAGTCCAAGGCATCTCGTTCTATGAACGAATTGCAGAGATGGCTGAGGCATCCCAAGCTGCAGAACGCAAGGCAGTAGAAGAGTCCGGGCATGACGCGGCGAGTGTGCGCACGGTCAATCAATGCAGGGCAGATGTCTTGGTTGAGTTGGTGATGAGCTCCAAGCCTACGGGCAGCAATCAGGATGTTGTCTCACTATTGGGTTGCGATCGGTCGCCCCGCGTAAATGTGGGTGTTCTGATTGATCTCCCGACACTTCTCGCCCTACGCAACAACCCCGCAGAGCTGCCCGGCTACGGACCACTTGATCCCGAACTCGCCAGAGCCTTAGCGGCGGACAATGAGTGGCGAAGATTCCTTCACGATCCGATAACCGGACAAATACTCGACCTCGGCCACACCAGATATGAACCCAATCGAAAACTTCGAGAATTCATTCACGCCCGAGACCCCAAATGCACCTACCCCGGATGCAACCAACAAGCGAGGCGATCCCAACTCGACCACATTCAACCCTGGCCCGAAGGTCCCACCGACAGATCGAACCTGCACCCGCTATGCGTGCATCACCACAACTTGAAAACGCACGGCAATTGGCAGGTCACCCGCGACCACGACTCGGGTGAAACTACTTGGACCAGCCCACGCGGCCTCACCGCGAAAGCACCCCACCCCTACACGCCCATGCCCGAAACAATAACGACCTGACGGGTCGCCATGAGCTTGCGACCTACGTGGCAACCATGCCACTATCGACTCGGCCACGCAGACGACGAGGGACCCAGTCGACACCTCGACATTCTTTGGAGAATCGATGCTCAAGACCACCTCACTACTGAGCGCCGTCGTCGCAGCAGCACTCGTCGCTGGTGCAGGAATCGCCGCTGTGCCCGCCCAGGCCAAGGTCACATCCGAGGTCAGCGGTCCCACATCGATCTCACTCGTGCCAATCGTTCGGGATGCGCTTGGCGTCGTCGGTGTCCAAATTCAGGGTCTTGGGTCCGCAATTTTTACTGAAACTTCGAGAAAGAAAAAGATCGTCTTTCCCCTGTCGGCGCCCGCCCAGCGTGGGGTGTTGGGGCACACCGGCACTATGACTTTCGGCGCTTCGCTGAACAGGCTCGATCTCGCGTCGCCCTACCTTGAATACGCCCCCGAGGCAGGAGTAAAGACGGGTCGAATTACCTTCCAAGATGAGTCCGACGCAATCGGAGGCGACCGAATCACGCTCTTCGACGTCAACAACATGTCGGGCCAGGTCAGGAGGGGCAAGGTCAAGCTGAGCAAGAACGCAGAGCCGGGAGCCGCCTGGCAGCGGACCGATAGGCAAACCATTACCGGTGACCTCTCCATGGTCGACGATCCGCAATTCGTGAGCGCTTTCAATGCCTACATCGGCACCACGTACTTCACTCCCGGTATGGACTTCGGCACGCTCAAATCCAAGGTGTCCGCCACGATCACTTGCACGACCCGGCGGGAGTGTCAGCGAGCCCAATCCGTCCTGTCGAATAAGTAACGCCGTCAAGCACGCGCATCCGGTGGGGCGAGTGGGGCTCGAACCCACGACCTGACGGATTATGAGTCCGCTGCTCTAACCAACTGAGCTACCGCCCCGACCCCGAGAGTCTAGACGCCCACCATTCCCCCTTCATCAATGCCGGCATGACATCGTTTAGCCATGGATCGACGCCACTTCCTGGGCCTAGTGGGCGTGGCTGCCATTGGCGCTGCCACGACTGAGAGTTCAGCAATCTCGTTGCCGGCTCGGTCAAGCAATCCCCTGCCTATCGCCTCGCTCGTATCTCGCTGGGACACCGATCCGTGGGCTCGAGGCGCGTACTCAGCCCTACCGGCGGGCACATCACCAGGTGTGCGCCGAATTCTTGCTGAAGCAGTGATCGGCCATCGCATCGTTTTGGCCGGTGAATACGCCAGCGCGTACCACCCATCAACCACCACGGGCGCCTACCTCTCCGGTCAGCATGCAGCGCAGCGGATCCTCAATCACGCCCAGCCAAGCACCGCAATCGTGATTGGTGCGGGAATTGCCGGAGCCGCAGCAGCGCAGAAGTTGGCGCAGTCAGGCGTGAGCGTCACCGTAGTTGAGGCCCAGAACCGAGTCGGTGGGCGGATTCGCAGCGATAGTTCTTGGGGCGAGCCAGTCGAACTCGGTGCCGCCTGGATTCACGGCACACGCGATAACCCACTAGTCCCTCTGGCAAAACAGCAGAACCTTCCACTCATCCGCACCGACTACGAAGATTCAATCGCGCGCGACACGATGACCGGCCGCGAATCTGATGCAGCAGATCGGCGATCGGCCGAACTGGTGCGCCTCACTGACTCCATTGATGATGCATGGCCGCCTCAATCACAGAATGTCGGTGGCTGGTTAGCCAATCAGGGATGGAAACGCGATCGCGTCGGCGTATGGGCTGAGGCGACCGAGATCACGCAGGAGTACGGCATCGACCCAGCGGCACTGGGTGTGCGGGCATATTCCGAGGGCGGGTCATACCAAGGTGGCGATGTGCTGGTCGGTGGCGGTTACAGCTCGATTGTGAGCGCACTGCTTACCGACGTGACAGTTCAACGCAACACGCCTATTCGCGACATCTCAATTGCTGGCAAACAAGTTGTGGTGCGGACTAACGACGGGCGCATCATGCGAGCCGATGCAGTAGTTATCGCCGTGCCTTTAGCGCTTCTCCGCGCTGAGTACCCTCGCGTCACTGACATGACTCCTACCGTGCACCGTGCGCTGACAAGTCTTCGCACGGGCAATCTCGAGAAGGTCGTGCTGCGCTACGACCGTCAGTGGTGGGGCGACTACCGCGTCTACGGAATCGTCGGCGGTGGCGCACCAGGAGCACCCGCGGGCAGCCCCGCGGCACTGCGATGGACTGAGTTCTATTCACTCACCGATGTGCTGGGATTCCCTGCTCTCGTGGGATTCTCGGGCGGGTCTGCGGCCGCCGCGAGGCCAAAGTCTGACGCGGGATGCGTACGAGAGGCGACCGCCGCACTACAAGCCGCATTTCACGGCTAACTAACAGGTTCGGGGCCCAGCCGGGGGGTCATCCCCCGAAGAATGGTCGTTGGTATTCTTCTGAGGCTGATCCCGCATAGCTCAATTGGCAGAGCATGCGACTGTTAATCGCAGGGTTCCTGGTTCGAGTCCAGGTGCGGGAGCCACGAGTTTTGTCAGTCGTCGAGACCTTCATATTCGGTCTCTTCACCAGAAGCACCGGTGTTCGCGTGAGTGGGTTGGCCTCAGGTAAAAGGGAAGCGAGATCCGGCGGGAAACATGGCCATCTAACGTCCCCTGTTTGGGTGGACTTGAAGGGTAATTCCCAGTTAAGATCCCGCAATCGCAGCCACTTAGGCTGTCCGAAGTGGGGAGACGCCGTGCGCGGTGTACGTGCATTGGTTCAGGCGATTTTGGGCGTTGCGATTGTGGCCACCGGCGTGTCAGGAGCGATCCTGCCCGCCTATGCGGATCCCGCCGTGGCCCCGAGTGCGCCCTTACATGTGGTGACGTCGAACGCAACGCGTACGTCGCTTGATGTGGCGTGGGCGGCACCTGCCAGTGATGGTGGCGCGGCGATCAGCGATTACACGATTGAGTACCGCAAGGTCGGTGAACTGTCCTGGACCACAGTCACGCACACAGCATCGGCTGCAACATCAATCACCGTGACTGGTCTTGATTCGGAATCTGTTTATCAGTTCAGAGTCGCTGCGGTGAACTCTGTAGGGACGGGCCCCTGGAGTGTTCAGGAAACTACGATTGCTGCCGGCAGCTTCCATTCGTGTGCTCTGATGGCAGACGGCACCGCGACATGCTGGGGCTACAACGGCTCCGGCCAGTTGGGTGACAACTCGACCACCAACAGTCTCGTGCCGGTATCGGTGTCGGGTATCACCGGGTTGACCCCCGCTACGACCGCAGTCAGCGTGAGCACCGGTGGCTATCATTCGTGTGCGGTGATGGAGGATGGCACCGCACAATGCTGGGGCTACAACGGCTACGGCCAGTTGGGTGACAACTCGACCACCAACAGTCCCGTGCCGGTGTCGGTGTCGGGCATCACCGGGTTGACGGCCGCCACGACCGCAGTCAGCGTGAGCACCGGTGGCAATCATTCGTGTGCTCTGATGGCGGATGGCACCGCACAATGCTGGGGCGATAACGGCTCCGGCCAGTTGGGTGACAACTCGACCACGAACAGTTCCGTGCCGGTGTCGGTGTCGGGTATCACCGGGTTGACCCCCGCCACGACCGCGATCAGCGTGAGCACCGGTAGGAGTACTTCGTGTGCGGTGATGGCAGACGGCACCGCCGCCTGCTGGGGCTACAACGCCGACGGCCAGTTGGGTGACAACTCGACCACCAACCGTCTCGTGCCGGCGTCGGTGTCGGGTATCACCGGATTAGCCCCTGCCACGACCGCGGTCAGCGTGAGCACCGGTGGCTATCATTCGTGTGCGGTGATGGAGGATGGCACCGCCGCCTGCTGGGGCTACAACGGCTCCGGCCAGTTGGGTGACAACTCAACCACCAACCGTCTCGTGCCGGTGACAGTGTCGGGGATCACCGGATTAGCCCCTGCCACGACCGCGGTCAGCGTGAGTGCCGGCAGCTTCCATTCGTGTGCTCTGATGGCAGATGGCACCGCACAATGCTGGGGCTACAACGCCAACGGCCAGTTGGGTGACAACTCGACCACCAACAGTCCCGTGCCGGTGTCGGTGTCGGGCATCACCGGGTTGACGGCCGCCACGACCGCGGTCAGCGTGAGCACCGGTGGGAGTACTTCGTGTGCGGTGATGGCAGATGGCACCGCACAATGCTGGGGCGACAACGGCAGCGGCGAGTTAGGCAACAACTCGACCACCTCCAGTCCCGTCCCGGTGCCGGTATCAGACATCACCGGGTCCACGCCGTCAACCTCTCTTAGCTCCGCCTTCGGCCGCACTCTTGCGCGTTCGCTCCCAAGTGCGCCCTTACATGTGGTGACGTCGAACGCTACGACGGGGTCGCTTGATGTGGCGTGGGCGGCACCTGCAAGTGATGGTGGCGCGGCGATCAGCGATTACACGATTGAGTACCGCAAGGTCGGTGAACTGTCCTGGACCACAGTCACGCACACAGCATCGGCT
>JBIHZU010000110.1:0-5994 GCA_044240285.1 Candidatus Nanopelagicales bacterium
GACCTGGCTGGATGGATCAAGCCCAGGACCGACACGAAGAGAGCCCATGGCCGCAGCAAACTTGGTCGTGAACTCTTGATGGACCTCACGGGCGACAAAGAAGCGATTCGCTGCAGTGCACGCGGCACCACCATTTCGCATCTTGGCAATCATTGCTCCGGCTACAGCAGCGTCGATGTCGGCATCTGAGAGAACAAGGAATGGCGCATTGCCACCAAGCTCCATGGATGCACGCACAATGTTGTCCGAAGCCTCACGCAGGAGAATGCGGCCAACCTCAGTACTGCCAGTAAAAGAAAGATTGCGAATGCGCGGGTCATGCAGCATCGATGAGATTGAGGCGCCAACAGGCTGAGGCAGGATCACGTTGACTACGCCTGGAGGCGCTCCCGCACGCGAGAGCAAATCAGCGACGGCGAGAGCCGTAAGTGGAGTCTCACCGGCGGGCTTGAGAATCACTGTGCAGCCGGCAGCAAGCGCTGGACCAATCTTGCGCGTTGCCATTGCTGCCGGGAAGTTCCACGGCGTGATGAGCAGTGACACACCTATCGGCTGATGCGTGACCAGAATGCGCTTGTCGCCTGCGGGTGCCGGTCGGAAGTCGCCTTCGATGCGTACGGCTTCTTCGGAGAACCACCGGAAGAACTCAGCCGCGTACATCACCTCGCCCTTGGCATCAGCGAGGACTTTGCCGTTCTCTCGAACAATTAGCTCGGCGAAGAAGTCAGCCTCAGCGACCATGAGCTCGTAGGCACGACGCAATATCTCCGCGCGCTGACGAGGAGCTGTCGCAGCCCAAGCCGGAAGCGCGGCATGTGCGGCTGCCGTTGCGGCTTCGATCTCGGCCGGACCGGCGATGGAGACCTCAGCGATCACCTCACCGAGTGCCGGATCCATGACAGGCATGACGGACGGTCCCTTGACCCACTCGCCACCAATGAACAGATCGGTGCTTAGCCCCATGACAGCCTCTTCTCGCTCGAAAGTTTTGTGCCCGTGTCAGACTTTGTCATACCAAATCCCGGGACTCACTCCGGGCACCCCACAACTACGGAGTCGGTGCTGCCGATCCGGAGGGTCCGGTCAAGCAGGGCATAAGCAAAGTCACCAGTTTGTCCTGTACGTCCTCTGGAACCGGTGAAGCATTGAGACCAGCCAACTCCGAATCAGTGAACTGATCAATGGTGTCCGCAAAACACTTGGCCTTTTCAGACGTCGTACCCACCTCGGCTTGCATCTTCTGCAGAATCTCCTGCTTCAAGGCGGCCCGATCGACGTTCGGACTTCCGCAAGCGGTCAGCATAAAGGCGCCTACGGCGAAGACGACCGCGGTCAGGAGCGAGGTGATGCCACATCTGTTCACCCGTGAATCCTAGTCGGCGCATCTAGACACTGCGAGCAGATGATTTCGCGGCGGTGGAATCTGTCTTGTTCGCCAGTGAACTTCGTGCACCTTCTACCCCCCGCCGCCGCCAACGACCCAGGACTTAAGACTTATGCAGGTTCAAGAAGCGTGGGGGCGGCCAAGCAGGCCCTGCACTTGCCTGAAATCTTTCAAATCGACTGCGTTGAACATTTCACTCATATACGCTCCCCACATCTTGTCATACAAAACTCAATCTGCATTGGAGGCACCATGGCTCTCCCATCAACCCGCAATTCCAAGAAGTGGATTCCCTTGGCAATCGCCGCCGTAACTAGTCTCGTCGTGACCGCCTGCGGCGGTTCGGCAGATTCGTCGTCCAGCGCCGCCAGCTCCCAGGGAGCCAGCCCTGTTTCACTGACCGCGGTTATCGCCGCCCCCAGCGGAATCGCGTTCTATCCCCCCATCGTGGCACAAGCTAAGGGCTATTTCGACGGTGCTATCGAGCTGACCGTTGAACCCGCAGATGGTTCGGGAGCCGGTATGCAACAGCTCCTCTCGGGTCAAGCCGACATTTGTATCTGCAGCCCTGGCCCCGCGCTAAAGGCGGTCGAGGAAGGTGCCGACTTAGTGTCGGTGTACACCCTGTACCAATCTGACGTGTTCGCCTTGCAGACGACACTAGATTCAGGAATCACCACGGCAGAAGATTTGCGGGGCAAGGTCGTCGGCGTCGACTCCCTGGGCGCCGGTGCGGAGTCGTGGCTGGTGCCGCTCATGTCCGCTCAGGGGCTCGAGGCCGGCGTAGATTACGAAATCCTCGCGACCGGCCCAGGCGCTGCGCCCCTGACGGCTTTCGAGCGTGGTGAGATTCAAGCCTACGCAGCAGCCTTTATTGATACAGCGGTTCTGCGACTTCGCGGCGCAGAACTCAAGCAGGTCGAACTCCCCGGTTCAGAGATTTTCTTTGATGCGATCTACGTAATGAAAAAGGATTTCGTGGATGCAAATCCCGGTGTGATTAAGGCCCTTGGCCGTGGAAGCGCTATGGCAACCGTTTTCGGGGGATCCAATCCCAAGGCTGTTCTTGACATCATTGGCGCGCAGTATCCTGACGAAGTCACTGATATGCCATTTGCGGAGGCATTGCTGGCCGAGACGCAGTCCTTGTACGCACTCCCGCCATCAGCCGATGGACAGTGGGGCTTTTCAGTTCCTCAGCGCCACGATGCCCTCATTGCGGCTTTCGTAAGTCAGGGTTACCTCACTAAGCCGGTTAATTCGGACTTCTTCAACAACGAATTTGTCACCGATTACAACCAGTTCGATTCAGAGTCTTTGAGTTGAGCGTGATGGACTCCCCCGCAGTCAACGTCGAAAACGTGACCAAAATCTTCAACACGAAGTCAGGTGACGTCACGGCATTGCAAGACATTTCTGTAACTCTTGTCGCGGGGGAGTTCATTTCTCTTATTGGTCCTTCTGGATGTGGAAAATCCACTTTGCTGAACATCATCGGTGGACTCACATCAGCCACTTCGGGAAAGGTATTGGTACACGGAGCTTCGGTCACAGCTCCGCCAGAAGAGGCTGGGATGATGTTCCAGAAGCCTGTTCTGCTCGAGTGGCGGACAATTCTCAATAATGTGCTCCTGCCCATCGAGTTAAAGAGCGGAAAACGTGAGTCAGCTAGGCACGTTGACAAAGCCATGGAGCTACTCTCTGCAGTCGGACTCGCAGATTTCGCAGGAAAGTACCCGCACGAACTATCCGGCGGAATGCAACAGCGTGCTGCAATTTGTCGAATGCTCATCAGTGATCCTCGATTACTCCTTCTCGATGAACCCTTCGGTGCACTGGATGAGCTAACGCGTGAGCAGTTGAATCTGCAGCTCGACCACATCGTGGCAGGCGTGCATAAAACAGCAATACTTGTCACACATAGCATCTCTGAGGGCACATTCCTGTCCGATCGTGTTCTCGTCATGAGCGCCAGACCTGGTCGCGTTATTGGCGTTGTGAATGTCGACCTGCCTCGACCGCGAACACTTGACATGATGCAGACCGAGAAGTTTCTTGACCTCACCAACAGGGTTCGTGCACTTCTTGAATCCGGACACGACTTCGGTGAAGAAAGGATTCCTGCATGAACTCCCAGCTTGCCACCATGGAGTCCACGAAACTTGCCGATCGACGGTCCGTTTGGGAGCGAATACCCCGCTGGCTCTCCCTGTCCGGTTTCTTGGTAGCCGTTCTCGCGCTGTGGCAAATCCTGGCCAATTCGGGTTGGGTCTCTCCATTCATCCTGCCCACGCCCACCTCGGTCTTTAATGCGCTGCTGTCGTTCTGCATCTCGGTCATTGAGGGAGGTGCACTTCGTCAGGCGCTCTTACTCACTGTCGTCGAGGCACTCCTCGCATTCGTGCTTGCAGTGATACTCGGTGTCAGCTTTGGATTCATTGTCGCAGAGTCCGCATTTGGCCGAATCGTCTTACTTCCCTTCCTTGTTGCATTGAATGCAGCCCCCAAAGTCGTTTTTGCTCCCGTATTCATCGCTGCTCTGGGATTTGGGATTGGGTCAAAAGTCGCGCTCGGCGCCTTTATCGCCTTCTTCCCACTGCTAGTGGATACGGCTGCTGGCCTTGCCACGACCGATCGGGACAAGACGCAGCTATTCCGTTCCATGCGCGCTTCGAGAATGCAAACTTTGCGCATGTTGCAATTACCTTCCTCCCTTCCGTTCATCTTTGCGGGGATGAAGACAGCATCGGTATTGGCCGTCGTGGGAGTAGTCATCGGAGAGTTTCTTGGTGGTGGACGAGGACTAGGCCAACAGACGAAGATCGCGGGTGATCTGCTTGCCACCGATCGCGTTTACGCTTACGGATTTGTCCTTGCAGTCTTGGGCTATGTCTTCTTCGCAGCAGTGTCGTTTGCTGAGCGCCGAATTGTTTTCTGGCAGCGTCCCCACGGAACCACTACAGGAGGGTAGACGCTATCTCCCATACGGGCCCCCGCCACTAGGAAGCCGGCGCTGTTGACCCGGAGATCGCGCCTGAGAACAACAATCTCCTATGCAGAGCCCCCGGTCAGGATTGAACTGACGACCTACCGCTTACAAGGCGGTTGCTCTACCACTGAGCTACAGGGGCGATGGGATAACACTCTAGGACCGAGGCTCCTCTGCGCTGCGAGGGAGTCGCCAAAAGTGTTGGTCACCCGCGGGCTCGTGAATTAGTCGTCCGAGTCGTGCCCGCGTCCGTTTCCGTGGCCCCGATGATGCTCCTTGGGGGCCGGAACTGGGCGAATACCGCTGTCGTATTCGTAGGATTCGTCACCGGGAGTAAGCAAGGAGACAGCCTCGTCAATCGCAGATTGGAACTGCGCCTGGACTTCGCTACCGGCTGAGGCCCGACCATTGCGAGCCGCGGCCATACCCTGCCGGTAGGACTTCCATGCCCGCGCATTTCCGGCAGTAGAACCAGACTCGCTCAGGCTGTCGGCGAGGCGCAACACAACGATGTCAACAGCTTCTTCGTACGTCACCGCAACCGCGCGAAGTGCCAGCGTCTTGGACTTCTCCGCAGCAGTTCTGGCAGCCCTGAAGTCGCTACGACCGGCAGCAACAGTCTCATCAGTGGTCTCAAGATCAAAGATCTCGTAGGCCGCGTCCTGGTCGAGCGCTAGATCGCGCTTCGCGGCGTCGGTGGCCCGTTGGAGGACACGCTGTTCGTCCTTCGTCGCTGAGACGAACCCTCGCCAGATGAGCAGGCGGGCAACCTGCGACTTCGTTCCCGCTCGGTCTTCACGGTAGGCAGCGAGCTCGTCCGCGATGGAGGCGTTATAAGTCGTTTTCGCTTGCGCGATCGCATCGTCAAAGATCGCCTGTGTATCGGCGAGGGCCACCTCTAGATCAGCCTGCGCCGAACCGGAGGGATCAATGCACGGGTCTACGGCCCAGTCGATCTGCCATTCGTCGTCATCCCACGAGCCACGCCACGAGCCTCCCCATCCGCCAGCCCAACCAGGCTGGGCACACAGCGTGGGGATCGAGTCGTCAATTGGGCCCCATTGCGGCGCACCGATGGGCGGACGCTGTCCATGGTGGGCTGATGCGGGCGCCATCATGGCGATGCCGGCGCCCGCAGCGAGCGCGGCCGAAGCGGATCCGATGATGATCGTCCGCACGAGTCGTGATCGAGCCATAGCGTTGCTCCATTCGTCTGGGTGCTGCCGATATCGGCGCACCTCGTCAAGATGACATGTCACGGGATTGCGAAGCAACCACACAGACCCGGAGAAGCCATGCCCTTACCGGCACTTAACCGAACGCTTAGACAGGTCGACCCTTGACTACAGAAACGGGCTAATGCGCACTTACGCCGAGTCGCGCGCGATCACGACGAACGCACCATGGCAATCGCGTAGAGCATGATGCCGGCCGCAACGCCTGCGTTGAGCGACTCGTTGCCAGCAACCATCGGGATTGACACAACCACATCGCACGTGTCACGCACGAGCCGTGACATACCCGATTCTTCACCGCCCACAACAACAATTAAGGGACCGCATGCGAGTTCGGGGTCCAAATCAGGCAACTCCACGTCACCCTCTGCGTCGAGCCCCACGAT
>JBIHZU010000111.1:0-5988 GCA_044240285.1 Candidatus Nanopelagicales bacterium
CTTCGGGTAGTGCTGCGACAAGCGTCTCAGCTGAAGCCGTCGATGCCGGACTCGCGCCTGCCCCATTCTCGGCAACCACCGTGAACGTGTACGTGTGCCCGTTGGTGAGCCCGGTGAATGTTGCCGGGCTCTCTGTCGCGGAAAACGTCACTTGCTGCGATGGGTAGTAGTAGTCCGTGGCTGTGATTGTGTAAGAAAGGACCGGGAACGGAACCGAAGTCGGTTCGTCCCAAGCCACTAGCGCCTGCCCGTCGCCACCCACGACTGCGATATTGCGCGGAGCTGATGTCTTGGCCGTGAAGAAAGCTGCACTGTTCGCCACTGCGGTGCCCGTGCCGCGCTCAGTGATAGCGGTAACCGACATCGAATAAGTGACATCGTGATCAAGCCCATTGATGCCCACCTTGCGTGCGCTCGGGCCGTAGTCGTAAGTGATCGGATCACCCACAGTAGGCGTTGCTGTCACTGCATACGCTGTGATCGGCGAGCCGCCATTGTCACTCGGTGCGTCCCATGACAGAAGTGCACCACCATTAAAGGAATAGACCGTGACAGAACGTGGCGCGCTCGGTGGCGCTGACGGAGTCACAGAATTAGACCGAGCAGGTGGACTCAGAGCGCGAATGTTCGGATCCGGCAGGAATAACGAGGAGACGCGCACCTGCACAGAAAAGGAATACTCAACTCCATTCGTAAGGCCATACACGGTGCATGAAGCTTCTGGGGCGACCGCGAACACAGGTGTATAAACAAAATTCCTGTAAGCGGTGCAGCCCGACATATCTGGATAGCCATCTACGGTAACCAGATATGACGTATTCCCCATTCCTGTAGGCAGTGTTTCAATGTTGGGGAATGTCACCGTGGCCTGAGCATTACCTGGGGTCGCAGTCACACTTGTCACCGCAGCAGTTGCCCCTGCATAGATTGCGCTGGATGCCAGTGACGCGACCGACTCCCCCGCGACGTTGATTGCTACCACCGTGAATTGGTAAGAGTATCCATTCGTGAGACCAGTGACAAGGCAGGCATTTGCAGGTGTGCCGGTCTCCGGTACTACATATGTGCACGACTTGGACGCATCGCTCAGCGCGGACACTCGGTAAGACGTGATTCGAACCCCACCCGAGCTTGTTGGCGCTGTCCAACTCACATTCGCAGAACCATCCCTCGACTCCGCTGTCACAGATGTCGGAGGGCCAGGAACGACGGCCAAAGTCGAAACCGCTGAAGACAAAGCCGATACCGGGCCCGTTCCGATCGCATTTTTTGCGGAGACGCGGAACACATAGGCGGTACCAAGAGCAAGGCCGGTCACAGTGACCGACTTAGCCGTCGATGCCGACCGTGTAAACGTCGACCACGACCCCGCGCCTTGCACGCTGTACTCGACCACGTAATCCGTGATCACAGAGCCGCCGGTAGATGCAGGTGCCGTCCAGGACACCCCGAGCGAAGACGTCGTCGCGCTAGCGGCCGACACAGCAGTGGGCGCACCAGGTGCGGTTGCCGGCGCCGCCAGCGCAACGGCATTGGACGCGGGTGAAGCCGGTGAGGATCCGACAGCGTTTGTGGCCACAACTGTCGCGGTGTAAGACCCACCTCCTGTCAACCCGGTCACATTGCAGGTATTGATTGGGGAGTTCGCCGGAACTGTGTAAGTACAGGTCGCATTTCCGGGGGTGACTGTGGCTCTATAGGACTTAATCGGCGAGCCGTTGCTCGCCGGTGCGGTCCAGGTGACTTTCACTCCGCCCGTGATCGCTGCCAGTGTCGGCTTTGCTGGTGCAGAGGGAGCCGACTTCGGTGTGACAGCAGGTGAAACACCGGCCGGAGAAACACCCGCGGAGTTCGTGGCCTTCACCGAGAATTTGTAGGCAGTGCCGAAGGCCAGGCCCTTAATGACACAGGAGTTTGCCGATGCGCCGGACTTCGGGACGGTATAGGTGCAGGTGCCGCCACCCGGGGCACCTGTGACGACATACTTTGTGATGGGTGCACCATTGTTCGCTGGCGTCTGCCACGCAACGGTGACTTGAGTGCCCGTCGCGACTGCACTCACCCGCAGTGGAGCCGATGGGGCTTTCGCTTTCGCACTAATGGCTCGCATGGTGCGCACTGTGTAAGGAGTGTCAATAGATCGACGCGAACCACTCGAAGACACTTCCACCAGAGATAACGAGTGCTTCCCCAGAGTGCTTTGGCTAAAGGAATAGGCCCAACCACCTGCAAGATTGACGGGAATCTCGATGTCCGTGCCCGGGGTAACTCCACGAACGCGCAGCACACTTCCTGTGCCCGATGGTCGCGCTGTGCCGTACGCCGTGACCTGCGTGCCATTCGAGCGCACAATGGCAGTCAGGCGCTCGCGAGTATCTGGGGCGAGCGCGGAGGCCTGTTGAACTCCAGTGGGCAACAACACCGAGACCGCTACGGATCGCCCTGCCGAACTCACTGCCCTGACTACATATGTGCATGTGCCTGCCGTGGAGCATTGAGCATCCGTCAACGTCTGGGAGTCAAGATTGTCCGCGAGGAGAATTCCGTTTCGACGTACCTCGAAAGCAACACCCAGCGCGGGCATGCTGCCTAGCTGCTGCGCATCCTCACCTGGCACCCACGTCAGCACAACGTCATCTGCAACACGCTGCGCCGAGATAGAAACAGGGGAAAGTGGAGCAACACCTCCAGAACCCGCGAACGTGGGCTCCGATAACTGCTCCTGATGACGCGACCGCACGAGCACAACACACCACATTGACTGATTCGGTGTGCACTCCATTTTTACCCTGAGCTGATCGGCAGGCACCTCGAGCGTTTGCTGCCCGACGCCCCCCTCGCACGCATCAGACAGCGCTGCGGTGAACTGCACCGAGTCCAGTAGGTACGGTCCGCACGCCACGACCTGATAGCCCGTGGGAGATAGGTAGTCCACGTTCGCTAAGTCGGCCAACGGTGGCTGGATGAGCACCTCAGTGCCAGCACGCAAAGCGACAGCGCGTGCGGAGTGGGGTGGCGCCACCATGGCTGGCTGCGAGTCCGGTGAGACCGTGGGCTCAGCAGAGGCTGGAGCCGCGTTAGCGAGCATGCCGGCAACAAGCGCTACCGCAGAAAGGACAGCGGGCAAAGCCCAGCGCCCCCAACGACTCCCTGTCACCTGCTCATGTTACCCGTTCGAGGCCCTCGTAAGGAACCGGAAAACATCAGAGTTATCCCCACTCGGGCCTTAAAGGGGTAGGTGGGCACGCACCTGATCGACGAGGCGCTCCGCCACCTGCTGAGCCTGGTCAGCCGAGACTGCCTCGACCATGACTCGCACCAGCGGTTCGGTGCCGGATGGGCGCAGCAACACCCGCCCGGAGGAGCCCAATTCGGCCTCTGCGAGGGCGACTGCGTCAGCGAGCTCAGGTGAGGAGGTCATCTTGGACTTGTCCACCCCAGAAACGTTGATGAGCACCTGCGGGAGCCGGGTCATGACTCCAGCGAGGTCCGCGAGTGAAGAGCCCGTCACGGCCATGCGCTCGAGCAGGTGGAGCGCGGTGAGGACGCCATCACCCGTTGTGGCGTGGTCGGACATGATGACGTGGCCGCTCTGCTCGCCACCTAGCGTGAAAGCACCCGCTCGCATCGCTTCGAGAACATAGCGATCGCCGACTCCAGCCTGCTCCACCGTGATGCCAGCCTCGCGCATAGCGATATGGAAACCGAGGTTGGACATCACCGTTGCGACAACCGTGTCACGTGCAAGCACACCTCGCTCACGCATAGACAGCGACAGGACCGCCAAAATCTGATCGCCATCCACCACATTGCCGTTGGCGTCGACTGCAAGACAACGATCTGCGTCTCCGTCATGAGCGATGCCAACATCGGCTTTGTTGTCGCGGACAGCCGCAATCAGATCACCCATGTGGGTGCTGCCGCAGCCGTCATTAATGTTGAGCCCATCAGGAGAAGCATGTATCGCAATGACTTCCGCGCCGGCCCGACGCAGGGCTTCGGGTGCAACACGCGACGCCGCGCCATTGGCACAATCCACCACAACTCGAATACCCGAAAGCGAAGCCGACACTGTGCTGAGCAGATGCTCAAGATACGTCGCCGATGCTTCGGACTCTATGCGAACCCGTCCCACTGAAGCACCCACTGGACGATCCCAGGTCTGGCCGAGCACCGATTCGATCTGGTCTTCGAGATCGTCTGCAAGTTTGTGCCCACCACGCGAAAAGAACTTGATGCCGTTGTCCGGCATTGCGTTGTGCGACGCCGAGATCATGACGCCGAGATCGGCCCCGAGATGAGCGGTAAGGAATGCGACTGCCGGCGTAGGTTCGACACCTACGATCGCAACGTCGGCTCCTGCGGAGGCAAGCCCAGCAACGAGAGCTGCCTCGAGAAATTCTCCTGAAGCACGCGGATCGCGACCGACAACAGCCAGCGGACGCCCCGAGCGATTGCCAGAGGCAGTGAGTACGCGAACCGCAGCAGAGCCAAGGCCCATCGCGAGGTCCGCGGTGAGTTCGCGATTGGCGAGCCCACGTACACCATCGGTCCCGAAGAGCCGGGCCACGATTAACGCTTGCTGTATTGCGGTGCCTTGCGGGCCTTCTTTAGGCCGTACTTCTTGCGCTCGGTGACGCGCGCGTCACGGGTGAGGAAACCGGCCTTCTTCAGCGCCGGGCGGTTGCCCTCAGTGTCGACCGCGTTGAGGCACCGGGCAATGCCGAGGCGAAGAGCGCCAGCCTGACCGGAAACACCGCCGCCGTGGATGCGAGCGATGACGTCGTAGGAACCTTCCTGGCCCAGCGTCACGAACGGCTCGTTGACAAGTTGCTGATGCACCTTGTTGGGGAAGTAGACCGCGAGCTCGCGACCGTTGATGACCCAACGTCCGGTGCCGGGCACGATGCGCACACGCGCGACGGCCTCCTTGCGACGGCCGGTCGCACCTGCTGGTGCGGTCACGACGGGGCGATCTGATGCACGCTTTGCAGTAGGAGTTTCTGAGGTGTACTCCGAGGGAGCGTCTTCCTCAAAGTCGGTTTCAATATCAATGTCGATGTCGATGTTGTCAGCCACGGCTGTCCTTTCGTCGGGGCGCCGTGGCGCTTACTGGGAAACCTGGATGATCTGGAATGGCTGCGGCTTCTGCGCCGTGTGCGGGTGATCGGGGCCCGCGTAGACCTTAAGCTTGCTCAGCTGCTGACGACCAAGCTTGTTGTGCGGGAGCATGCCCTTGACGGCCTTCTCCACCGCACGACGTGGATTCGACTCGAGAAGTTCGGTGTAGGACGTCGCGCGCATGCCGCCGGGGTAACCCGAGTGGCGGTAGTCCATCTTCTGCTCGCGCTTGGCGCCGGTGAGGGCAACCTTCCCGGCATTGATGACCACAACGAAGTCGCCAGTGTCGACGTGCGGCGCAAACGAGGTCTTGTGCTTGCCACGCAGGAGCACGGCGATCTGGGACGCAAGACGGCCGAGAACGATGTCGTTGGCATCAATAATGTGCCAGGTCCGGGTGATCTCACCGGGCTTCGGAGTGTACGTACGCAAGGCAGGAACCTCTACATGTTCTAGGACTCGCGCCCGGGATGGGCACAACAGCCCGCCATGCTACCGGGGCGGGGCCAAGGGGGTCAAAGCGGGACTCAGTCGCCCCACTCAGGCTCGGGCGTCTCTCGCACCTGCCCCGAACGACCCACATGCCAGAACCGGTCGAATCCACGGGAGAACCATCGGTCATGGGACACCGCGATGACGGTCCCCTCGTAGGCCGTGATGCCCTGCTCGAGGGCCTCAGCACTGTCCAGGTCGAGGTTGTCGGTGGGCTCGTCGAGCAGCAGGAGGGTCGCGCCGGAGAGTTCGAGGAGCAGAATCTGAAACCGGGCCTGCTGGCCGCCGGAGAGGAAGTCAAAGGTGCGCTCCGAGGCCACAGAGAGCTCGTAGCGGTCCAGGGCACGCGCTGCCTGCTCCCGGCCCATCCCCTCG
>JBIHZU010000112.1:0-5952 GCA_044240285.1 Candidatus Nanopelagicales bacterium
GTTCTTCGACGATCACGGTCTCCACGACTTCCACAACTTCAACATTTTGCACGATGTTGTCATCAGCGACAATCGCGGCTTCCTCGGCAACAAGCCGCAATGACGAATTGGACACGAGGGTGGGATCGAGCATGCGAGCGGCTTCGTCATCCTCAGGAGTTACGTGCCGTGACTCCGGGTCATACACCCAGGTGGCAACGCGCTCTGCAGAACCGGCAGGGAATGCAACAAGAACAGTCCAGCGCCCGTCCTCGCGACGCCACGAATCCCACTGTGCCGACTCGATGGTCACGCCGCGCTCGTTGAGGCGCGCGCCGACGAGGCCTTCGAGAGTGCTCTCGGAAGCCTCGCTGCGCACAAGACACTTGCGGGCCTGATTAGCGGCAAATTCGCGGTCAGCAAGCGGGGGGCCCTCGAACCGACTAATGCGGTCAATGTCGTCGCCAGTATCAGCGGCGATCTCCGCCGCCGTAGCTCCAGCGCGGATACGAGATTGAATGTCCTTCGGACTGAGCGATTGCAGGGCGATCTCCATTTGGCCGGGTCGAACAGGGTGTCCCAATGTTGCCGAAAGTCGCCCGTCCACCTTGATGGTGTACTGCGACCCTGCTGAGTCTGCCACCACCAGGCTGCTCCCGTCCTCGGAGAGTCCAAGGAAGGTGAGTTCGCGCTTTGGCATCGCTCTACTTTAGTCGGCGTTCGAGGCTTGTGTGGCCTCCGACGCGGCTAGATTCTCTGCCTTACGCAGGACGGGCTGCCCGATAGCAGTGACGAGGAAGGCCATGGCGCCCCCCACGGCGCAGACGATGAAGGCCGCGCGCGCCCCATGATCTTGTACGAGTGCCCCGCTGATGGCCGCTGCGAGCGCCATTCCGACACCAATTACCGACAAGGCCCAGGTGAGAGCTTCGGTGAGCCGGGACATCGGCATGGTCTTCTCTACCAAAGTCAGCCCGATGATGAGACTCGGAGACACGGCAAAACCGGCAATGAAGCTGAAAATGAGCAGCACTGGCATGGTGGAGGCGAAAGGGAGGAGGACGGTAGCCACCATGAGCGCAGCGCACACTGCGCGCCACTGCTTACTCAAGGTTGCTCGGTAGTGGTGCGCGCCAAACCACAGGCCTGCGAAAAGTGAGGCCAACGAATAGACGACGTAAAGAACTCCAGTCATTCCCCGTTGTCCCACTTCATCCGCGAACGCCACGAAGGCGATCTCGATCGCCCCGAAGACAATTCCGAGGCAGGCTGTTGCCAGGACAATAACGAGGAGAGGGCCAATGGGGATTCGGTCGCGCACCTCTTCGCGTTGTATCCGCGGCGGCTCGGTGCGTCGCTGAGAGGCGAGCAGCAAAGAGCCAGAAAACACCAAAATCGCAGAAGCAATCAGCGGCGCTCCACCGGCGATGGAGAGTGCAAGGAACGTCGCCAAAGGCGGTCCGATAATGAATATGGCTTCGTCGAGCAAACTCTCGATAGCAAATCCGGTGCGCACCTGCGCGGGATTGGATACGTGTGAGGCCCAGCGGGCTCGCACCATTCCACCAATCGCGGGTTGTGTTGCCCCCAACGCAACGGCGATGAGAATCAGTACACCGGTGCTCCAGCCGAGATTCACAGCAAAAACAAAGGCGACGAGAAAAATCGATTGCAGTATTGCCAAAATCGGCAAGATTCTGCGTTGCCCCCACCTATCCGCAATGCGGCCGGTGAACGGTTGCGATACCGAGCCTGCAAGCGCAAATAGACCGGTGAGAACTCCGGCGAGGGCGTAGGAGCCCAGCGCGTCAGTTACGAAGAGAACGATCCCGAGACCCTCGATGGCTATGGGAAGCCTCGCGATGAAGGCGAACGAGGTGAACTTCAAGGTCCCTGGCAGTCGCAGAATCTCCGCGTACGGTCGCAGGATGCCGGGAGCCACCCTTGAAGGCTAGCCGCATACCAGCCCGTCAGCGGACCGCGGCAGGATGGCGGTCATGACCGGTCGACCATTGCGGGTGCTTGCCGACGCTGCTCTGGAGTGCGGGCTCGAGGCGGGAGCTTTCTTGCTGGCCGGGCGCGATCGGGTCCTTGAGGTAGCCACGAAATCCACCCCTACCGATGTAGTCACCGACATGGATCGAGCCTCTGAGCGGATGCTCGTGGAGAGCATCCTGGCCCGCTTCCCCACCGATGGGCTGCTCGGAGAGGAGGGCGCAGAGCGTCAGGGCACGTCGGGTGTGCGGTGGGTCATCGATCCGCTGGATGGGACCGTGAACTATCTCTATGGCCTGCCTATCTGGGCTGTGTCCGTCGGGGTCGAACACAACGGTGCAGCCGTCGCAGGTGCGGTGGTGGTCCCCGTCCTTGGTGAGTCCTTCTTTGCGTGGCGAGGTGGTGGCGCATGGCGCCTGCGCGATGGCAACGCATCGCCGATTTCTGCAAGTCAGGTCGACTCGCTGCAGAGCGCTCTAATTGGTACTGGTTTTGGCTACGACTCCGCTGTACGCACGTGGCAAGGCCAATTGGCAGCGACTCTCTTACCGCACGTGCGAGATATCCGTCGGGCTGGTGCGGCGGCCGTTGACCTGTGTTCTGTTGCAACAGGTTCGCTGGACGGCTACTACGAGGCCGGTCTCCAGCCATGGGATGTGTGTGCTGGTGGGTTGATTGCCAGTGAAGCAGGAGCGGTCGTGTCGGGTCTTTATGGAGCCGCGGCGGGCGTGCGTGACGTGGTGGCAGCAGGGCCGAGGTTGCATGCGAGTCTCGTAAGCCTGCTTGAGTGCCATGACCAGCGCTAGTTGATGCGGCGTAGCTCGGAGTACCAACTCACGTTGTGTTCATAAATACTCACGGCATGGCTAATGGCTTCTTGATCGGCTGCGTCGAGCCTCATACGAGCCGGGATACCGAGAGCCAGGGCGCGCGCGGGAACCTCGGTGCCGGGGGAGACGACAGCTCCCGCTCCCACGATTGCCCCGGCTCTCACGACAACCCCAGGCAGAACCACGGATCCAGAGGCGATCAGACAGCCATCCTCGATTACTGCGCCCTCGATGTGAACCCGATGTCCTACGACACATCGGGATCCGATCACCGTGTCGAAGTCGGCCGAACAGTGAATGATCGAACCATCCTGAATTGAGGTTGAATCCCCGATACGGATTGAGCCATGGTCGCCCCGCAATACGGCTCCGGGCCACACGCTCGCCTTTTCGCCGAGAGTCACGTTTCCGATGACCACGGCATCAGGATGTACGAAGGCAGAGCTCGCGATGGTGGGCGTCAGATCGCCAAGGGCGTATATCGGCATGGGGCCTCCTTTTAGTGAATCCCACCACATGTTCAGAGACATGACTGGTCAGGGACCACGTATGTCCGCGGGTCGCGTGCAAGTTCTGCAGGTTCATGAGGCACAATCCGTCCGGTACGTAGCGCGGGTTTCCGCGCAATCGAAGGTGTGTGTGGGGCAGTGCCCCACCGGATGGAAGTTGGAGGTTGGGCGGTGGCTACCGATTACGACGCTCCTCGCAAGACTGAGGAAGACCTCGCTGAGGACAGCCTCGAGGAGCTGAAGGCCCGTCGTGCGGACAAGGCGGCCTCAGTGGTGGATGTGGACGAGGCAGATCTTGCCGAGTCTCTCGAACTCCCGGGCGCTGATCTCTCTGACGAAAGCCTGACGGTTCGAGTTCTTCCTCGTCAGGCCGATGAATTCACGTGCGCGAAGTGTTTCCTGGTGCAGCACCGCAGCCAACTCGACCATGAGGGCAAACTTGGCCCTGTGTGTCGAGAGTGTGCCTGACTTTAGTTTTTGGACGAACGTGAATTGAGATAGCGGTAGATCGCTACCTCAACGCATGCGGCCGTGCTCGCAGTGACGGCTGTCCACAACAACGCGCGGGTCCATGACACAGAAGGATCTTGTGCCTCTGGTGGCCTTGATCCGGAGATGCCGCGATAGCCGGCGCTCATCGCTCGGCGAATGGCCCACGTTGCGGCGATAGCCGCCAGCGGCCCGATGATGTGCACCATGGGTGAGGAACCGTGTTCCTCGTGCTCGGGTTCAACTTCGTGGCCGCTCATGGCTGCTCCTCGTGATCTGGTCTGTGCTCAACCCTACGCGGTGTTGAGATGCTGCGGTGGAGGGCTGCTACTAGCGCCTCAGGGTCACGACTGGTCACCAGCCAGTACGGATGTGGGTCCGTCTCGTCCGTCACCTCAATCAATACGCCCGAGTGGCTGCACCAATTTCGGGTGACCAAGTAGGCAGTGCGATCGCCGTTAATGCCTCTAGCCCTGGACATACGCTCAGGGTCGAGGGCGGACACAGTGCCGACGAACCGCAATGGCAAACGGGCTCGTCCGGCTCTGAGAACACGATCGTCGACACAGACAACTGGGGCGGTGGCCATGAGGGCCGTGCACAGAATCGCGAGATAGGCACTACCTACGAGCCACCCCGACTCCGATCCGAACGCCGCACCGTATGCAACAGCGAGTGGCATTCCGAGCAAGGCCCCGACGACCCATACCCACCACGGGGGAATGAGCCGCTCACGGAACGCCACGGCTGCTCCGTCGTCTCCTTCGTCAGGGGAACTCACCTAGTCAGGGTGGCATGTCCGGTCTGCGTGCGCGGAGTAGGGTCGCACGGTGGCCAGCGAGAACCGAGATTTCCCAGGAATGGTGCCTCCTCCCGACGCCGTGCTTCCCCAGCGAGCGCCGAATGCTCCCGGTGAGGGCACCTGGCTGCCCATGCATTTCAAGTTCTGCATGGCATGCGGTGACCAAGCGCCCGGTGGACTACGAATTCGTATCCGGGCCATGGAAGGACTTGCTGTCCGAGCGCAGTTCACTGTCTTAGATGTCCATCAAGGCGCCCCTGGCCTCATCCACGGCGGGCTGTTGTCCGCGGCAATCGATGAAGCGATGGGTTCCTTGGCCTACCTGCTGATGACACCGGCTGTGACAGGTCGCTTAGAGGTCGACTTCCGCCGCCCGATTCCGGTGGGCTCAGCGGTCGTCATTGATGCGCGCGTTATTGCTCAACACGGCCGCAAGGTCTACACGAGCGCAGACGTCTCCATCCAAGAAGAGTCCGCCACTGTGCCTGTGGGGCGCGGCGCTGGGTTATTCGTGCAGGTACCTATTGAACATTTCACTAGACACGGCACTCCGGAATTTGTATCCGAAGCTCAGCAAGACCGTACGGAAGCTTTCGAGAGATGGGCGGTAAACCCGTGACTGATGTGTCAGTGTTGATTCAACGACTTGACCCCGATCTTGACCTGCCGGCCTATGCACATGCAGGGGATGCCGGTCTCGACTTAGTCGCACGAGTGGGAGTGCGGATCTCTCCGGGGGAGCGCGTGCTCGTGCCCACAGGCATCGCGATTGCCCTTCCCGATGGCTTTGCGGCGTTCGTGCATCCGCGCAGCGGATTGGCGATCACACGTGGACTCACGGTGGTCAATGCGCCCGGCACCATCGATGCCGGCTATCGCGGCGAAATCTCAGTCGCATTGGTGAATCTCGATCCGCTAGCGGCAGTTGATATCGAAAGAGGTGATCGAATTGCTCAGTTGATTTTCCAAGAAATTGCCCGGGTCCGGTGGATACCGGTCGATCATCTCCCCGGATCCGACCGCGGTGAAGGCGGCTTCGGGTCCAGCGGCCGCTAGATTGAGATGCATGAGGACATGTAATGGCATTCCGTCGTAAGGCCGAACCGATCGTCTCGGAGCCGATCGTCTCGGAATCGATCGTCCCGGAGCCCGAGTCCGCTACTGGCGATGAGTCAGTAGCGCACGTGTTTAGCCGCGTTGATGGGCCGTGGGATCTCGCTGAGGTGAGCGATAACGCAGAACGCATTGATTTCGGAGCTCTGCAGTTCACGCCCCGCGATGGTCTCGAAGTCCAAGTGCAGGTAGATCAAGAAACCGGTCAGGTTCTCTTTGTCACGGCGGTGCTCGG
>JBIHZU010000113.1:0-5933 GCA_044240285.1 Candidatus Nanopelagicales bacterium
TCTCCGATCGATGGACGCTGTAAACAAGGTTGTTGTTATCGGCCCATTCTCGGCTGGGTCTTACGTCGTCAGTTTCACGGCACGCGTCGACACGACCGATGTGACGGGCCCGAGTGCGGACGTGCGCTGTGCAGTTGTAGCTGATCGCGGTTTGGTCGATGTGGGGGGTCCGATGTTTCGATTCCCGTCCGGAGGCTATTGGCCTTTGAGCATTTCAGCGGCTTTCACCACAACAGCACCGGGTTCTATCGCTATCCGCTGCGGCGCGAGTGATTCCGGGAATCCGATCCCACGCCAGGTCGCGGTCGGCAACGGGCAGGTTATCGTCCAGCGTGTGTCCACCGTTCATTCGCGCTGATCTACCAGCCGCGAGATCGCCACTCACTCAGGTGCGGTCGTTCTAATCCGAGGATTGTGTCGCCCCCGTGGCCGGGATAAATCCACGTTTCATCGGGTAGTTGGTCGAAGAGCTTTTCGGTCACACCATTGAGCAATGATTCGAAGCGAACCGGGTCATCCTTAGTGTTTCCCACTCCGCCGGGGAAGAGACAATCTCCGGTGAACAGATGCGGGGGACCGTCGGGATCGTCGTACAGCAGGGCGATAGACCCCTCGGTGTGTCCGATCAGGTGAATCGCCTTGAGTTCGATGGCACCGAAAGACAGATGATCGCCGTCAGCGAGGGTGATATCTGTTTCGACGGGGATGTCGGCTGCGTCGATGGCGTGCGCGACCGTCATAGCTCCCGTAGCTTCGACGACCTCTGCGAGAGCCTGCCAATGGTCTTTGTGGCTGTGTGTCGTGATGACGTATTGCAGGCCCGTGGGTCCAATCAGCGCGAGTAGGCGATCGGGCTCGGCGGCCGCGTCGATGAGGGTCTGCGCTCCAGTAGCGGTGCACCGCAATAGGTAGGCATTGTTGTTGTAGGGACCAACGGCCAATTTGGAGATCACCAGGCCCGGAAGTTCCCGAACCGCTGCTGTGCCGCCTACCGTGACCTCGCCGGAATATGTCATGCGTGAGAGGTTAGCCTGAGAGAACACCAGAGCGGAGGCGTATGGACCGGCTGATCGTCCGTGGGGCACGGGAGCACAATCTCAAGAACGTCTCCTTGGACCTGCCCCGCGATGCACTCATCGTCTTCACCGGGCTATCCGGCTCAGGTAAGTCCTCGCTGGCCTTCGACACGATCTTTGCCGAGGGACAGCGCCGCTATGTCGAGAGCTTGTCGTCATATGCCCGCCAGTTCCTCGGTCAAATGGATAAGCCCGACGTCGACTTCATCGAGGGTCTGTCGCCTGCCGTTTCGATCGATCAGAAGTCCACCTCCCGCAACCCGCGATCGACTGTGGGCACTGTCACAGAGGTATACGACTATCTGCGCTTGCTCTACGCGCGCATCGGGAAGCCGCATTGCCCCGACTGTGGCCGCGTCATCGCCCGGCAGACCCCGCAACAAATTGTCGATCGCGTTATGGAGTTGCCCGAGGGCACCAAGTTCCAAGTTCTGGCACCCGTGGTGCGCGAGCGCAAGGGCGAATATTCCGATCTCTTCCGCACCATGCAGTCGCAGGGCTATTCGCGAGCCCGTGTCGATGGTGTTGTGTACGGCCTCGAGGAAGTGCCGACCCTCAAGAAGCAGGAAAAGCACACCATCGAAGTCGTGATCGATCGTCTGGCAGTGAAGACTTCTGCAAAGCGCCGTCTCACGGACTCTGTCGAAACTGCCCTCCGCTTGGCGTCAGGCGTTGTCGTATTGGACTTCGTCGATCTGCCAGAGTCCGACCCCGATCGTGAGCGCATCTTCAGCGAGCACCTTGCCTGCCCCGACTGTGGCCTATCGTTCGAGGAACTAGAACCCCGCTCCTTCTCCTTCAACTCCCCGTTTGGCGCGTGCCCTGACTGCAGTGGCCTCGGCACCAAGATGGAGGTTGATCCAGAGCTTGTGGTGCCTGACGGCGAACTCACCATCGCTGAGGGTGCAATGTCACCGTGGGCCGGCGGCCACGTGTCGGACTACTTCGGTCGCCTAGTCGAAGCAATGTGCGCCGAACTGGGCGTAGATGTCGACACGCCGTGGCAAAAGGTTCCGCTCAAGGCACGCAAGGCGCTGCTTTATGGTCACGCGTCTGAGATTGCGGTTCGCTACAAGAATAGATACGGCCGTACGCGCTCGTATGTGACCGAATACGAAGGCGTGATCCCGTACGTCTCACGCAGGCATCGCGAGTCTGAGAGCGACGCAAGTCGTGAACGGTTCGAGGGGTTCATGCGCGAGATTGCCTGCGAGGCCTGTAAAGGATCGCGCCTCAAGCCCATCAGCCTCGCTGTCACGATCGCAGATCGAAGCATCGCTGACGTTGCGGCACTTCCGATCGGCGAAGCAGCGACCTTCTTAGGTGGCCTCAAGCTTTCGGCGCGGGACAAGCAAATTGCAGAGCGAGTACTCAAGGAGGTCCATGAGCGGCTGGCCTTCTTGGTTGATGTCGGGTTGCACTACCTCTCCCTTGATCGCCCCGCCGGCACGCTAGCTGGCGGCGAAGCGCAGCGAATCCGCCTCGCCACGCAAATCGGCTCGGGGCTAGTGGGCGTGTTGTACGTGCTCGATGAGCCAAGCATCGGTCTGCACCAGCGAGACAACCGACGACTCATCCAGACGTTGGTGCGACTACGCGATATGGGCAACACCTTGATTGTCGTCGAGCACGACGAGGAAACAATCGCGACTGCTGACTGGATCGTAGACATTGGCCCGGGCGCCGGTGAGCACGGTGGTGAGGTCGTCGTCAGCGGCACCTTGGCCGAACTCAAAGCACACCCGACTTCGGTTACGGGTGCTTACGTGTCTGGTCGCAAGTCCATCGAAGCCCCGCTGGTTCGCAGGCCGCGGACTCCCGGGCGCGAGATCGTGGTGGAAGGCGCCAAGGAGCACAATCTCAGAGATGTCACGGTAGAGATTCCGCTCGGGTGCTTCGTCGCGGTAACTGGCGTCAGTGGTTCTGGCAAGTCGACGCTGGTCAATGACGTCCTCTACAACGTTCTCGCGCGTGACCTCAACGGAGCTCGCACCGTCCCCGGCCGCCATAAGCGGGTGCGTGGATTGGAGCACATCGACAAGGTTGTGCACGTCGACCAAAGCCCGATTGGCCGCACTCCGCGCAGCAACGCAGCCACCTATACCGGTGTCTTCGATCACGTACGCAAACTCTTCGCCGACACGCAGGAGGCGAAGGTTCGTGGATATCTGCAAGGGCGATTTTCCTTCAACGTCAAAGGTGGGCGATGCGAGGCGTGCTCAGGGGATGGCACCCTGCGGATTGAAATGAATTTCTTGCCGGATGTATACGTGCCCTGCGAGGTGTGCCACGGAGCCAGATACAACCGCGAGACATTGGAAGTGCATTACAAGGGCAAGTCGATCTCGGACATTTTGGATATGCCCATCGAAGAGGGCCTCGACTTCTTCGCGGCGATTCCACCTATCGCCCGTCACCTCAAGACTTTGTCTGAAGTCGGCCTGGGATATGTCCGACTCGGCCAACCTGCGCCTACTCTGTCGGGCGGTGAAGCACAGCGCGTCAAGTTGGCGTCTGAGTTGCAGAAGCGCTCAACTGGCCGCACGATCTACGTCCTGGACGAGCCCACAACAGGTCTCCATTTTGAGGACATCCGAAAACTTCTCCTCGTTCTTCAGTCTCTGGTCGACAAGGGCAACACAGTCGTGGTGATTGAGCACAATCTTGATGTGGTGAAGTGCGTAGACTGGGTTGTCGATATGGGCCCTGAGGGCGGATCTGGTGGTGGAAAAGTCGTCGCCACCGGGACCCCGGAAGCGATCGCAAAGGTTAAGGGGAGCCACACGGGGCAGTTCCTGCGTCCGATGCTCGGATCGCGTAAGTTAATCCCATGACGAATACTTCTCGACGTACCGTTCTGGCAGCCGGGGGCGCCATTGGCGTAGCTGGTGCGCTTGCCGCCTGCGGCAGTGGCTCCGGCAGTGCGACCCCGACAGCGCCCTCCTCGAAGTCGGGCGGGACACCCACCACTCTGGGCCCCAGCACTGATGTTCCCGTCAGTGGTGGCAAGGTCTATGAGAAGGACCAGGTTGTTGTCACGCAGCCCGCGCAGGGAGAATTCAAGGCCTTTTCCGCGGTCTGTCCGCACCAGGGTTGCCTAGTCTCCAGCGTCGCGGACAACGTGATTCTGTGCCCCTGCCACGACTCGCTTTTCAACGCGACGACGGGCGCGGTTGAGCAAGGCCCGGCTGTGCGAGGACTTGCCCCCATGGCAGTGAAGGACTCGAACGGAACTCTCGTCCTCGAATGAGGCCGTCGCCGTGGCGGTGAAAAAGCCGACTGGTATCCCCGATTCGCCCGGCGTCTATCGGTTTCGCGATGAGACCGACCGTGTCATCTACGTCGGCAAGGCGTTAAGCCTTCGCCAGCGGCTGAGTTCTTACTTCGGCACGGGTCTTGCTCCACGCACATTTACGATGGTCGAGACCGCAACCAGCGTCGACTGGGTTACTGTCGACAATGAGGTTGAAGCACTGCAGTTGGAGTACTCCTGGATCAAGGAGTATGCCCCGCGATTCAATGTGCGCTACCGCGATGACAAGTCGTACCCATATCTGGCCGTCACATTAGGCGAGCGATTCCCGCGTATCCTCGTCGTGCGTGGCGCAAAGCGCCCAGGCACCCGATACTTCGGACCCTTCACTCATGCATGGGCGATCCGCGAGACCGTGGAGCAACTCCTGCGTGTTTTCCCCGCTCGCACCTGCAGCGCTGGAGTCTTCCGCAGAGCGGAACTTTCGGGTCGCGCATGTCTACTCGGTGACATCGGCAAGTGTTCGGCCCCCTGTGTCGGTCGCGTAACCGAAGAGGAGCATCGGGACATCGTCGATGGGTTCTGCTCGTACTTGGCGGGACACACAGGCGCCCACATTCGACGTCTGCAGCGCGAGATGAAATTGGCATCGGCCGCCCAAGAATACGAAAAGGCAGCGCGTCTCCGCGATGACATCGGGGCACTTGAGCGGGTTGCAGAACGCAGTGCGGTGGTACTCCATGACGACACTGACGCCGACCTCGTCGCAGTTGATGAGGATGAGTTGGAGGTTGCTGTACAGATCTTCCACGTACGGGGAGGGCGCGTACGTGGACAACGCGGTTTCGTCATGGAGAAAGTTGAAGACATTGAAGGTGTCGCGCTGCTTTCTGTCGTGCTGCGCGAAGTGTATGGCGACGCGGTTGAGGAAGACATGCCGCGCGAGGTCCTTGTGCAGGGTCAGCTCGCTGACGAGGTGGCCTTGTCCACGTGGCTGGCTGCCCGACGAAACGGTCCGGTACACATCAAGGTGCCGCAACGCGGGGATAAGCACACTCTCTTGGAGACTGTTGCCCGTAACGCCGCAGAGGCGATGGTGATGCACAAGGTGAAACGTGCAGCTGATCTGACAACAAGGAGCGCAGCTTTGGCGGAGTTGCGCGACGCTTTGGAATTGTCAGAAGCTCCGCTTCGAATCGAATGCATCGATATCTCGCATTTGTCAGGTCAAGATGCGGTCGGCTCGCTCGTGGTTTTCGAAGATGGCGCTCCCAAGCGATCGGACTACCGTTCGTTCATCATCAGTGATGATGCGGCCCAAGATGATGTTCGATCGATAGCCGAGGTTGTTACCCGAAGGTTTCGAGCCACTCCCACTGAGGAGGGGAGTCCATCCAGGTTTGCCTACCCGCCCGCTCTGCTAGTTATTGACGGCGGGCCGAGCCAGGTCGCGGCCGCTGAGGCCGCAGTTCGGCTCGCTGAGGTACCTGGTGTGACCGTAATCGGCTTGGCGAAGCGACTTGAGGAGGTGTGGCTCGCGAATACCCCGGACCCGCTCATCCTCCCGCGGGGTAGCCAAGGGCTCTATCTCCTGCAGAGACTCC
>JBIHZU010000114.1:0-5929 GCA_044240285.1 Candidatus Nanopelagicales bacterium
CGGATGAGTGCCCTCGGCAGGATTCGAACCTGCGGCACACGGTTTAGGAAACCGATGCTCTATCCCCTGAGCTACGAGGGCCGCGTCAGGTCTTGCTCGGGGCATTCTGCCGCAGGCGACTTCGACGGCACTCAGCGCGGTCCGAACCCCTCGGGCTATTTCCACAGGACGAGAGTCGATAGCAATCATGTTCTCTTCGCTGCTTGTCGTGCCAATGAAGTGCGGGGGTGCCCTTCGAAATGATGTCAGTTGCCGCGAAGCGCCCGACCTTGCTTCGCGTTCTCGACGACGCCAAGCGGCAGCACAATTCCGGCTGACTGTGGTGGCATCTCTAACCGGGCGCCCGTTGCTGTCATGTCGCAAGTGAGCCATTCAGATCCATCGATCAGATGTATGGCGAGCGGTTCGTTGGAGTCGTCGATGCGCAGTTGGAGGACCGTAGGTGTATCTCCATGGTTTGCGATTGCGACACCATCGTGGCCGCCGCTTACAGGCGAGTAGACGGCATAGGGAAAGTGGCGCTTTCCTCTCTCGTCGGTCACTGTGGCACCCGATTCATCGCGATAGGTGCCGTCCCAAAACCACTCTCGCCACTCTCGCCGAAGGGCATCCATCGCGCGTCCGTACCGTGTTGTACGCGGAAAGTCTTCGAGCCGACCTTTGAAGTGGTACGGCTCATAACTCATGACATATCGGCGAAGTAGAGCCTGACCGATGATGTTGCGCTCATCGAAACCGGTGATTGCTGTCATGAGTGGGGTTGCTGGATGTAGTAGTCGCGTGAGTGGCAGATGCTCTTCTTCGTAACTGCGGTGGTACGAAAGGTGATACACCTCAAACTGTCCGTCGTAGCAGGCCTCTCCAGCGAATAGAAATTCTGCATTCTTGTTGGACGAATACCGAGCGAACGCGTTAATGAGTTCCAGGTCGTAAGTGAACGCAGACTGGCCAAATCTGTGCCCGTGTGAGGTGTTGAAGCACAGCAAAGCCGGGCCGTGATGAAGGCATTCGTCGAACAACATGCCGTCAGCCCCTAGGTCGACGATCCGTGCAGCGTCTTCCTCGCAGATCTCGCGATATCGCTCGTCAGCTAGACACATGGGTACAAGGGGCCTGGGGCTGATACCGAGCATCTGACTCACCGTGTTGTATTTGAAGCCAGCAAATACGTATGGGTCTCCGTACGGGTCAGTGATCGCTAGGCCAACAAGCTCATTTCGGTAGCGATCTGTAGTGCGGTCAGCCCAAGTGAACTTGGCGAAAAGTACGACTCGCACCCCGAGGCGCTGGCACTCAGAGATGGCCTCGCGTAGGGCATCGGCCCCGCCAAGTCTGGAATCTGGCGTGTGGTTCGGGTTGTTGCGGTCCTGTCCACCTTCATTCCAGCCGACCAGCTGGATAGTCCGGACCCCATGCTCGACACAACTGCGCGCGACTTCGGGTAGGCGATGGAATGGCAGTCGCAGCTCGTCTTCCGGTGAGTTCACCTGAAGTTGCAGCCAGGCGTCGGGCTCGCTGGCCCATGCAGGGGGCGTGGCTGGCTTTGTCCAGGTGCTCCGTCTAGCCCGGTATAGCTCCGCGCCAGACTGCCAGCCACCATGGAAGGCGACCAGCGCCACGTCGGGGAGTCGCACCGACGCTCCAGGCTTCAAGTGGGGAACGTGTGCTGCCTCAAGTCTAATGGAGGTGGGCTCAGGAGCCTCGATGTTGCCAACCTGGACCTTCTGATGCATTGAATCGGAGTAGCCCGGTCGAAGTTCGGAGATCCAGCCGATGACCTCGCTGCTGCGCTCATCGATAGCCATGTACAGGCCACGCTGCCCGTCCTCAATGAGTATGAATGGTGAATATGGAGTTGTGGCACTCTGCGCCATTGGATCGTTGATGTACGTCGGCCAGTCCACGCCGAAGTAGGGCACTGAATCGGTGAAGATGGGGCGGAAGGCTCTGCGCCGAGCGTCTGCATAGCCGGGCATCACGCTGTAGAGGGGAAGAGACTCGATTCTCTGCCCAACGTCACCAATACGCGGGAATCGGACGTCCTCGATTACATGTTCAGAGCGATTCTCGATTTCGAGTGAGAAAACGAGGCGCTCGTCTACTGCGGAGATTCGCGCGCTGATACTAATGTCGTGGATGCCACCATGTTGAGACATCAGCGATGGCCAGTGCGCGATCGCCCATGTCGAGTCAGGTCCTATCTGCCACGACGGCATTGTTTGGTCTCGAGAGTCTGCAACGTTGTTGCGCCGATCATCCAAGGGCAGCAGCAGGCTAAATCCAAGCCCGAGAACGGGATCGTTCAGAATCGACCAAGAGTCGTCGGTTGCCTGCAGCTGGATGAGTGAACCGTTGTCTGAGGCGAACGTGGCGCGCAGTGATTGGCTCGAGATCGTGACACTTGGGCTCATGCGGTGCACCCTGAGTGCGGATGTGTCGCAGTCCTTGTTGATGCGGGCTTGTCTACGGAGCACAGCGACACGACAACACACTCCAATCCTTTTGGCCGTCGTGAAGAGGTCAATCGACTACCCACAATCGCCGAGTTGAGGCAGCTAAACGGTATTAGCGCGAACGAGATGTGTGTCAGGGGTGCGACGAGAGGGGGGACAAATCGGGGCTGAGGTAGGTGACTTTTCTCTACGACTCGGGATGTTCTATTGAAACATACTATGTTTCTACTAGCATAGGCACCAAGTCAGTGGAAAGTATATCCGGAGCAGACTTGTGCTCGAGTGTCCCTCTCAGGATGCAGAGTGTGGAGGCGTCATGGCTTGGCTAGATCTTCCCGTAGATGAGCTCCGCGTATTCCGCAGCGCTGTCGTGCCCGCGTCAGACTTGCGCGAATTCTGGATGCGTCGCTTAGACGAAGCGAGGAGCCTCGCGAGTGAAGTGACACTTGTTGACGTGGAATCGCCGTTGACTCAGATTCGGGTGCAGGATCTGGAGTTCACAGGCGCTGAGGGCCATCGCATCAAGGGCTGGGTTCTTCGCCCGCGAGATGCCAACTATCCGCTGCCCTGCATTGTCCAGTTCATCGGCTACGGCGGCGGACGCAGCCTCCACCACGAGTGGACTCTTTGGCCTTCTGCAGGCTGGGCGACGGTCGTAATGGATACGAGGGGTCAGGCGTGGGCCGACACTCCGGACCCGGGTTACGCTTCGAATCCGCAGGAGTCGGGGTTTGTTACCCGCGGGATTCTCGACCCATCTACTCACTATTACGCGCGCGTATTTGTTGATGCTGCTCGTGCGGTGGACACGGCTAGGGAACTGCCATTCGTCGATGCGCAACGGGTCGCAGTTGGCGGAGGAAGCCAAGGTGGAGGAATCGCCATCGCGGCTGCAGCCCTCAGCGAGAATTTAATTGGCGCCCTCGTCGGTGTTCCGTTCTGGTGTGACATCGAACGGGCAGCAGCGCTTGTCGATACCGTTCCCTACAAGGAATTGGCGACCTACCTCAACCACCGCCCCTACGACACAGACGCCGTACGGCGGACGTTGTCTTATCTTGACGGGACAGTTCTAGCGACGCTAGCCACAGCGCCGGCACTGTTTGAGATCGCGCTGATGGATGACATTTGCCCTCCTTCAACCTGCTATGCCGCCTTTAACGCATGGGCTGGGGCTAAGGAGGTGTGTGAGTACCCATGGGCTGGCCACGAGGGTGGCGATACTCACCACACGTTGCTTGCACTCCAGTGGCTCTCCGATCGCGCAGGTGTTTGACCCGCGCGCATAGTCGGCTTGATTCCGAGTGCTGGGGTTTCTGAGGATCGATCCCCGGATCGCGACAAGATGAACATGACGTCGTGGTCGCAGACTGCAGCAGGGGGCGATTACTCCCTGTTTACAACGCCCTACCGCTCCTGCCTTGAAAAATGTCTTATGCGCGCACGTGGGAAATCTGGATGATCGGTGTGCTGTCGGTGAAGTTGGGGATGTCTGCCTGAGTCGCCGGACCGTGCTCGGCGAGAGCGGCGTTCAACTCTTCCATGGTGTCGAAATATAGATCGGCAACCCACGAGAACTCCGGCAGAACGCCAGGCTCGAGTTCGAGAGCCTCACGAACACGGACTTCTTTCATGCCCATCGGCGTCATCAATTCGCCAACCCACGGCACATGGGAGTTGAGGTAGTAGTCCGCATCGAACTTCTTGCCACCCGCAAGGGGATACAGAACTGACACAACAACCATGGTTCCTCCTCAGGTAGAGACCCGCTTGGGCCCTTAAGATAGTGCCGTATCCGACGCGCTCGCGGACTGCCGGGGCGATATCCGGGTTCATGCTTGGATACTGGAGAAGAACCAACGCGATGAGTCAAGGCGGGAGGGCCTATGGACGAGATTCTGGATCGGCCGATTTTCGTCGGTGGCACTGGTCGCAGCGGCACTACTGTGGCGGGCCGTCTGCTTAACGTGCATCCGCAATTGACGTTGACTCGTCCGCGCGAGCTGCGGTTCATCGCCTCTGCCTTAGGTGCCGCCGAGGCGTACTCGACCGTGACGGAGGGTCGGATTCCGCGCATTAAGCGCACTCCGCCGCGCAACCCGCTCAAGCGGGCGTTGCGTGTCGCATTCCCGTACCCGCAAAAACCGAGCCGCGTTACTCCTGAGCTAGTTGTAGAGACGTTATGGACCCACTGGTTCGAGCGAGACAAGCCGTCAGGAGCGGTCAACGGGCTGAGCCTCGCACTATCCCGTGAGGAGCTCGAGGCTGCTGTGGCTGTGTATCTCTCTGAGTTCGGTGCTGACCCCTATGTGGCAACTCGACGTCTCGTCGCGACGGTTCTGGCGCCTCAGATGGCACAGCAGGGCGGCAAGCGTTGGGTCGACACGACTCCCGCCAATGCGCGTGCGGCAGATCGAGTGATTGCACTCTTTCCTGACGCCAAGATTGTGCACATGATGCGTGATGGTCGAGATGTTGCGGCGTCCTTCGCGGGCAAGAATTTTGGGCCCAACAATGTGATGGTCGGTCTTGAGGCATGGCGCATGCGCATGCTCGATGCGCACCGAGCAGAACTCGCGGCACCGGAAGGCGCTGTGATTCGCATTGATTTACAGCGCCTCGTCGTCACTCATCGAAAGGCCACGCTGGCACGGCTGCTCGACGGCATTGATGTGCCCTCTAACCCTACGTTCCGCCAGTGGTTTGCCGAAAACGTTTCCGCCAAAGAAGCCAAGCCAGGCCGTTGGCGCAAGGACTATTCGTTGGACGACTGTGCGCGAATCGATCGCAAATACGGTGAAATCCTCGAAGAACTCAAGGCGGCAGGAGCGCCTTGTCCGGTGCGCGCTGACGACAGCATGCGACTCTTGCGAATTAAGAGACGTAGGCGGGCGGCATCGCGGCCAACAGGTCCCGCAAAGCCTTTGTCACCCGCACCCGCATCTCCTGCTGACGATCACTAAACGACCGCTGCAATCCGGCAAACTCTGCTCGCCCCTCGGCCGTTTCAATGCGGATGGGTTCGACGCCCAGCGCACTTAAGTCGTATGGTGCAACGCGCATGTCGACCTCACGAATTTCGCGCGCGAGCATGAAGCAGTCGACCACTAGTTCAGAGGGCACCCACGGGCTTAACATGAAGCCCCACTTGTAGAGATCCATTCCAGCGTGCAGACAACCGGGTTGTTCGAGATCTGCTTGCGTTGCACGCGTGGGCTGTAAGACGTTGAGGGGCTTTGCTGCATTGGTGTAGAAACGAAAGGCATCGAAGTGGGTGCATTTCAGTGGACTCGATGTGATCACATCGCTGATCTCGTCCATCGTGAGTCGAAGCGGCCAAGCCGAGTGTCGGATCTCGTCTGGATCGAGTTGATAGACCATCGCCCACTCATGGCGGCCGAAACAGGTGAACTCAGGAGCGCGCGACTGGGTGCGCTCCAAAAGATCCACTGTGTTCGCGAGACTTTCTCGCCTCG
>JBIHZU010000115.1:0-5918 GCA_044240285.1 Candidatus Nanopelagicales bacterium
ATTAACCAATCCGTTATCGGAACCAGCGTGGGAGACGACAGAGACCGTGTACTCCGTACCGTTGGTGAGACCCGAGACTTCACAACTCAATTCGCCATCGCACGTGCTGGTGCTTTCACCTGCAGTCGCGCTCACTGTTGATCCGGTGTAATCACGATCGACCGGGGGTGTCCACTGGACGAGGAGACGTCCATCGCCGGGACGTGCAGTCACCGCTGTGGGCGCAGCAAGGGAAGCACCCACTACGACCGCCGTTGCATCCGAATTTGCCTCTGCCGGGGTGCTGTAACCGTTGTCCGCCTCGACGTGGAGACGGAGCACCTTGCCTGTGACCGATCGGGGGATGACCAACCTCGACCCAGTGGCACCATCAATGTCCGTCCAAGGGCCAGCTCCAGTGTCCGCGTACTGCCACTGGTAAGTCTTCGTCGGCGTTGGCGCGGCACTGAAACCGTTGATATTCGAGGTCAGCACCTGGCCGGTCGTGGTCGAACCACTGACCGACACCGAGCCAGATGCGACTGCAGATGAGGCACGAGTGATCGACACGTTCCACTGACGCCAGTTGCCGTATCGGCAGACCGTCTCGATGTTGCACATAACGAGGGGGCCGCCGTTGACGTTGCCGCCATCTCCAATCGTGAAGCTGTCGCTCCACTCCCCGGGCTGACAACCATCAACCTGACAGTTGCTGATGCCGCCAATCCATGAGCTGTAGGCGTAGCCGCTTGGCACGTCGAAGAACAAGCGGATCTTGAACTTGGACACTGAATTCGCGGCCGTCAGGTAGTACTGGAAGTTCTTGACGTCGAAGTTCGCACCCGTAAAGTCCCCGATGACCTCTTCGGTGTCCCAGTCCGCCACTTCAAAGCCCGTGATTGCAATGCCGCGGGCAAGTTTGTAGGTATACGAGGTTGTCGCACCACCAGGCGCTTCGTGGGTGAGCACGATGTCGTAGGTGCCCGCCACCGCCATGGGGATACTGGCTGCCACACCGGAGGTCACCGGCTGCGGCGACCCGTTGTTGACTGTGTAGGTGGTCGAGCCCGTCGAGAAGTTCGCGGTGAGATTGATTGATGTCTTCTCTGCCTGCACGTAACCCAGCCAGGTGTAGAGCTGATCGTCCTTAGCGCGGAAGTCGTCTACACCAGCCAAAGTCACCGATGACAATGATTGTGCCGTGTAGGCAGATCCGCGTGTCACGTTGACGGGCCATTGGGTCCATGGGTAACTGAAGTGCGGACCGTTGACCTGGGTAATAATCGGGAAGGTGCCGCCGGTGCCCACGGTTTGCGCTTCGCTCTTTTCGCCAGACTGGGCGTCGTAGCCACTGAAACCCGCGGCAAAGCCAACCCACGCGCCAAGACTCTGCGGGGATGTAATAGCCGAAAGCTCCGTAATTGGATCATAGAAAATCGCCCACTTGATCCGGGTGACGGAGTAGGGAAGGTTGACGTTGTACGTCTGAGTCGACAGCGGATCGAAGTTGTTCTCGGCTACATGACGCGAATAGAGCAACGAGTCATCATCGGCGTTATAGATCTCGAAACCCGTGATGAGCCATCCACGATTGATATCGATGTAGTACGGGGTTTCCGTTTCACCATCATTCTGGGTGATCACAATGGCCGTGATGCCGGTGTGAATCGGCACATTGGTGGGGACCCCAGAAGTGATGTAGGTGGTGTTCACTCCATCAACAGTGAAACTTGCAACGCCCGCGAAAGTTACGGTCATTGCCACTGTTGACTGGCGCGCATCAGTCCACAGGTTGTAGTGCGGCCCCGATGAGGGGCTGGCCATGTCGAAGTTGGAATACGTGGTGACCGATGTGGGATACACCTTTGACACCTGGATCCGAGACACGTCTCCCGCCAACGCCTGAGCCGCAGGCGCCAGCGCAACAGCTGTCGCAGCGAAGCCCAGTGACATGGCTATCGCGGCAACAACCGCGACTACGCGCGCGAAGAATGCGCGGGGCGCACGGGAGGACGATCGGGCAAAGGACATCGACGAAGATGTAGTCATGAGTGCAAGTTACGGACTATGTGGATTTCTCGCTTGAAGGGGCTACACGTGTACCCCAAATCGGGAACACGTGTACCCCCCCTCCGTACCTACTTCGCGATTTTGATCACCTTCGGATAGGTATAGATAGCCCCAAGCCCCAGAGAGTTGCGCCCGGTAATGCTGACCCGGTAGCTCGCCCCCTTCGCCAATCTCGCGATTGTCGCTGTCGGAGTGGTGGTAACTACCTCGACGTCCTTAGCACCCTTGGTGAGTGACTTGAGCACGACTCGGTAGCCAGCCACCGGCGAGGTTCCTGCCGGCCGAGTCCACTTCAGGGTCAGCGTCGTGGCCTTCACCACATCAGAGACCTTAGTGACGACACCCAGCAACGCGATCGGCATCACCGTGATGGCCTTTGATCGAGTCTCCTCTCGGCCAGTGGCGACGACGGTGAAGGTGTAGTCCGTACCGTTGGTCAACCCTGTCACCACCCTCGTCAAGGTCACACCGCTGACCGTGATGGTTTGCGGACGCTTGCCGCCGGTCACCGCGATGGTGTACGACTCCGCAAGCACGCCCTTCACGCGATCCCATGACAGCGTCACCTTGGCATTGCCAACAACACCACGCAGTCCTGTGATGGCCAGTCCTGAGTTGTCGGTGTTTCCACCCACATTGAGAACAGGTCCACGGACAGCTGACTCCCGGACAGCCCCTTCACCAATGCCGTTGCTTGCCGTGACCACAACCCTGATGTAGCGCCCGACGTCTCGCTTGAGCAGGTCGAGCGACGTGCCTTCCTCTTCAGGCAAATCGATCCACGGCCCTGTGTTGCTCGCAGCACTTTGCCACTGATAAGTCACCTGGCCGACCGGGAACATCTCCACAGCCAGACCGACAATGCGCAGAGTCTTGCTTGACTGCACAGTGCCGTCCACAGTGAAATTGGAGATGTTCGGTGTCTGGTCGACATCGATCTCCACCGCATCAGAACGCGGACCGTCAGCGTCGCCACGATGAGCTACTACGCTCACCGAATACTCGCCTCCGGCTATTGCGTCCGTGATGGTGCAGCTCGTGTCAGCAGCATCAGTGCTCGAACACGTCAACGTGGTGGTTCCGCGGACTGCCGACGCGGTGTATCCCGTGATGACACCTACCGGCACCGCCCAGTTGACTTCGATTTCCCTGTCAAGGCCAGAAGCAGTCACTTCGGAGACCTTTCCAGGCAGACCCGCTGATGTTGTGATCGGATCAGAAGTCGCAGAAACACTGCGTCGCACCGTTTTGACGGTGATGGTGTAGTCGAGGTACTTCACGACACCACCCGCCAAGGTGAACGTGCATGTCAACGATTGAGTGGTGCACGTCAACGGTTCAGTTCCACCCGTGGCGGTGACCTCGTAACGGGTGACTTCGCCGTCTGAGGCATCCCACGTGATCTGGAAGCTCTCATCCGCCACGGCAGCTACAACGTTCGTGACGGGCGCAGGGTACGACGGATTAGGTGTCGCCTGCACGCCACCAGAATCGGTGTAGAGCCACGAATTCCATGAGCTCACTACCACGGTGTAAGTCACACCGTTCACGACACCATCTGAAGCAATAAAGGAGCACTTCAGATCAGTTGTTTGGCAGGTGAACGGCTCCGTACCACCGGTGACAGTCACCGTGTAGTCGTCCAACGGCGGAGCAACTGCGTCCCATGTGACATCGAAATACTCATCGCCAGAAACGATTTGGACATTCGATGGACTCGCCGGCTGTACCGGATCGCCGGCCTTCAGGAGATCCCAGTCAAAGGAATACACGATCTTCGTATCCATTGGCGATGCCATGAGGACGCCATCACGGACTGTGACGTAGGCAGTTTCACCGCTCACCCAACCATCGTTGTAGATCGAGAGCGCTGGTCGACCTTCTGTGTAGTCCGAGAAGTCTGCGAGGTACGCATAGATACCGTCACCAGTTGCAAAGATAATGTGGTCATCCATCCACACCACGTCACCGGCATACCCTGGCAATGCATGATCGAAGATCGGCGTATTCGAGGTGCCTTGACCACCCGGAGCGTAAGTCCGATAGTTGTTGTTGCCAGGAACCGCGATATTGCCTTGTGGATCAAGACGCACGCTCCTAACAGCCCAGTCGGCAGGGATAGACCGCACCGGGCTTGAATTTTCGTTCGCATCGGCGGCAAAGACCTTTACTTCACCTTGATAGCACGCCACATAAACCAAGCCATCAGCGTCTTCCACCATGCTTCCGTGCCAGCAATTGGGATTGATGACCTGCAATGGAGTCGCGTTCTTTCCGGCGTCAGCCGCAACCTTCACGATCCGATAGGCGTCATAGCTGATCCAGATCGTGCCATCTGGATTGACACCCATATTGGCGATCGCCCGTCCTGCATACCCGGCCGCCGAGATTTCCCGGATTGGCGCCGCGTTGAAAGTCGAGCCTTCTGCATACTCGTAGATCATCCCGAGATTGTCGGCCACAAGCAGATTCCCATTCGCCAACAGGTGAATCCCATTTCCTTTGCCTAACGGCGAGTTCGATCCACCAATGTACGAAATGGGCGAACGGACATAGCCGTGACCGAGTTTGGTGGTGCCAGCAGAAAACGCGGTGTCCGTGCCTTCAGAGTTAGTCGCGCTAATTCCGACTCTCAGGTACTTGTAGTTGTCACCAAGAACTGGCACATACTTAACATCTGTCGCACCCTCGATGTCAGTCCATGGGCCAGTTGCGGAGTCCGAACGCTGCCATTGGTAGGTCAGCACGGCGTCCGGGTAACCCGTCAATGCGCCCGCCGATGCTGTCAGGTTGCCACCGATTCGATAATCGCCATCGATTTGCGCGGAGGCAATACCGGGTTCACTCGCCGGCGGAACTGCAGGCACGATAGTCGACCAGTCATAAACCTGAATGCCGCCACCTTCAGATGCGGCCGCAAACAATCCATCCGTCGTGCGGCTCACTGCGAGATTCATGATGTTGTTGAGCTTGTTCACCGCATCAGCACTCTTCACAAGCGCAGGCACTGAATGGTTTTGGATCTCCGGGTTGTAGATCTTGATAACTCCATCAACTGTCATCCAGATGCGCTTTTGTGCATCAACGGCGAGGTCTTGAGCTGTACCGCCGCCCCCACCAGGGAAGTGAGGCACCATCTTGATGGGGTTGTCGTTGTCGGATGCACCCGGCTCAAAAACGCGCAGATAGTACGGACCTGCGGCTAGGAGGTTCCCGTCAATGTCGATGCCGAGCCCATAAGCCTGAGCACTGAGCACACGGATGGGAGCGTCGGTGCGCTCCGCGTCTGGCGCATAAACGCTCACCCTTTGGTTATCGGGTGTACTGACGTAGACATAGCCGTTGTCATCTTCAATAACTCGCCACGCACCACCGTCGACGTTCAGGCGTCGAATTGGCGAAACCACGCCGTCAACTGGGGCTGCAATCTTCGCGACGCCACCGTTGGAGTAGTAGGCACTCCAGATGCCACCATCGGGCGCGACACTCACGCCGTAGCCGTTCTGACCGCCGCCTAGCTCGACGGAGGCCTTCTCTGCTGCCGCTACGTTGCCGTTTTGGCTGGTCCCAAAGAATCGAAGATCGTTGGAGTTACTACTGTTTTGAACCACAATTTTGCCATCGTCGGTCATATCGATATCGCGAAGTGGCCACAACCCGGCATTATCGCCCTTGATCCAACGCACCACGCCACCAGTAGGAACACCAGCAACCGGACCCACCGGAGCCGAAGCTGTCGTGTTGGTGCCGTTGGTATTGCTGACTGTCACCGAGAAGCGGATGAACTTGCCCACGAACGCAGGGGTAAGTTCGAGTGTCTTGCCGGTTTCGCCGGCAATATTGCTCCACGTGCCTGAAGCGCTATCGGC
>JBIHZU010000116.1:0-5869 GCA_044240285.1 Candidatus Nanopelagicales bacterium
CGAAGAACGGGGTCATCAATGTGTGCTGGTAGAACTCCCCGCGATAGTTCAATTTTTCTTCAGTGCGCCAAGACTCCCAGATCGCGCGCATGGCAAGAACGAAGTCACGCATGCGAGCAGCAGGGGCTGACCACGGCATATTGAAGCGACGTTCAATATGCGGCTTGACTTGGCTGCCTAAGCCCAGATTAAAGCGACCGCTAGACATCCGCTGTAGGTCGTAGGCCGTGTACGCAGTGGTCATCGGATTACGAGCGAACGCAACCGCGATTGATGTGCCCAGAGTCAACGACTCCGTGTGTTCTGCCGCGATAGCGACCGAGAGGAACGGATCATGTTTAGCTTCGGACACCCACAAGCCGTCCCAGCCCCCGGCTTCGGTGGCCCGGGCAAAATCCCGGGTTGCGCCGAAGGACAGGGTTGTTCCCGGGGCTACTCCTCGGTCGAGCTTGAACATCAGAGCAATTCGAGAATCGTTGCGTTGGCCATGCCGCCACCTTCACACATGCTTTGCAGTCCGTAGCGGATATTGTTGCGCTTCATGTGATGTACGAGGGTCGACATCAGACGCCCACCGGAGGCACCCAAAGGGTGACCCAGTGCCATCGCACCACCAAGCGGATTGGTGTTCGCCCAATCAGCGCCAGTCTCCTTAAGCCACGCTCCAACGACGGATGCGAAAGCTTCATTGATCTCGAAGGCGCCGATGTCAGAAACCTTCAACCCCGACTTGGCAAGCGCCTTCTGTGTCGCTGGGATGGGACCGGTCAGCATGATGACCGGATCTACGCCAGCAAGAGCGAAGGTGTGGAAGCGCACGATCGGCTTAAGGCCCAAGGCCTTGGCCTTCTCGGAAGTCATGATGAGCATCGCTGATGCACCATCGGAGATCTGCGAGGCGTTGCCCGCCGTGACGACACCGTCTTCCTTGAACACAGTCTTCAGCCCACTGAGGCTCTCAAGGGACGTTCCCTCGCGAATCCCCTGGTCCTGCGAAAACAGGCCCGCTGGAGTTTCAATCGGGATGATCTCGTCATCAAAGAGTCCGTTCGCACGCGCTGCTGCAGCACGAGCGTGCGAGTCCACCGCGAGTTGATCAAGATCTGTTCGGCTGAGCCCCCACTGCTCAGCAATCATCTCGGCACTAATGCCCTGATTGACGAGCCGGTTGTCGTAACGGGCCTTCATCATCGGCCCAAAAGGGCCATCTCCACCGACGGTGTTCGAGAACATGGGCACGCGCGACATCGACTCGACGCCGCCAGCGATAGCAATGTCGTACTGTCCCGAGATCACACCAGCCGCCGCGAAATGTGCTGCCTGCTGACTTGAGCCACACTGCCGATCCACAGTTGTGCCGGGCACGTCTTCGGGAAAACCAGCGGCAAGCGCAGAGTTGCGACCAACATTGAACGATTGCTCACCCACCTGTGAGACGCAGCCCCAGATAACATCGTCGACGATTGCGGGATCAATTCCCGTGCGGCCAACGAGCCCTTGGAGAACCAAAGCAGAAAGATCTACCGGGTTCATTCCTGATAGAGAGCCCTTTTCTGGCTTGCCGATGCCCACTGGGGTACGGACTGCCTCAACGATGACCGCGTCGCGTGTGCTCACTGACTGTTCTCCTTAGGTGGGGTGTTGAACTTTAAGCTGCAATTCGTACTAGTACTTTGCCAGCAAATTCACCGGCGAGAAGTTTTTCCAAAGCAAGAGGAGCATTTTCGGCACCTTCGACCAAGACCTCACGCAGGTGAAGGCGGTCTTCCGAGTGAAGAAGAGCAAGTGCCTCGAGCATCTCGGTGTAATCAACTTCGAATTGCGATGTCAAGAAGCCCTGAACCATCAACTGCTTATCCAGCATAAGTCGCTCGTGACGAGGGCCCTGACCCGGCTCGGAACTGCTCACAGAGATAGTCCCGCAGATCGCTACTCGACCGAGCGCGTTCATGTTCTGCATCACAGCATCGAGAGTCGACCCGCCAACATTGTCAAAAAATACATCAATGCCTTCTGGCGCAGCTGCCCGAATTGCGGCGACAAGATCCGCTTCGGCATGCCGATCAATGCACGTGTCGAAGCCGTACTCCGTGAGGCAAATCGCCACCTTGTCCGACCCACCTGCGATGCCAATCACGCGGCAGCCAGCGGCGGCAGCAATTTGCCCAGCAAGCGCGCCCGTCGCCCCCGCGGCCGAAGACACCAGAACGGTTTCACCTGCTTGCACGCGTGCAACCTTGTGCAGACCCGCGAACGCAGTCAGACCAATATGTCCAAGAGTGCCCAAACCAAGACGTGGATCAATGGCGGGATCAAGAATGCGAGCCACATCGGTGCCATCTGAGATGCACCATTCACGCATCCCGAAGGAACCCACGACATGATCCCCCACGCGCAGACCATTACGACTTTCGACAACCTCCGCGACTGCCACTGCCTTCATCACGGTCCCAAGCGGCCGCACGACTCCACGGCCCGGCTTCGCCGAGTGCCAGGTACGCATCGCAGGATCGATGGACGCCCACAGAATTCGCAGAAGCGCCTGTCCGTCGCCCGGTTCGGGCGTCGTCTCAGGAACCCACTCGAAATCTGTGGCGCGGGGTAGACCTTCGGGGTACGACCGCAACACCACGGCGTGCCCGGGTGTCACATGGACAGCCCGCCATCCACCGGCACAACCACTCCGGTGATGTAGCCCGCTTCTTCCGACGCAAGGAAGGCAATAGCCGCTGCCATTTCGCTCGGGTGCGCGAAACGTCCCATCGGCACACCGGCGGTGAGTTCTGCGAGCTTCTCAGGGGGAATAGAAGCAACCATGCGGGTCTCTGCGTTCGGTGAGATTGCATTGACGGTCACTCCGAATCGCGCGAGTTCCTTCGCGGTGGTCTTCGTGAAACCGATGATTCCGGCCTTTGCCATCGAGTAGTTCGACTGCCCCGGGTTGCCACGGAGACCCGTGTAGGAGGTCACGTTGATGATGCGTCCATAGTTCTGGGCCCGGAAATGCGGAACCGCCGCGCGTGTATAACGGAAGGTGCCACCGGAGTGAACGGCCATCACCGCATCCCAGTCGTCGTCTGTCAACTTCCAGACCACTCTGTCGCGAAGGATGCCCGCGTTGTTGACAACAATGTCCAGACGACCAGTCTTTTCCACTGCGAGAGCCACTGAGCGCTCTACATCTTCAGTATTGGAAACATCAGCTTGTACACCGATTGCACCGATCTTTGCGGCAGCTTCCAGGACCTCAGGGCCATCAAAGTCGACAAGGAAAACATCGGCGTTTGCCTTGCGAAAGAATGAGGCCACTTCAAAACCGATGCCGCGAGCAGCACCGGTCACTATGACCGTTCGTCCAGTGAAGTCGTACGCGATGTTGCCCATAACTCTCCTTCAGGTTGCGATCTACAGGCCGAGGTCGCGGCCGATGATTTCCTTCATGATTTCGTTCGTGCCGCCCCAGATGCGCGTCACACGTGCGTCCATCCACGCTTGTGCTACTCGATATTCACGCATAAAGCCATAACCACCATGTAATTGCACGCAGTGATCGAGGACCGAGTTTTGAATATCAGAGGTCCACATCTTCACCTTCGCTGCGTCCACGGCAGTCAAATCACCTTCGGTGTGCGCAGTAACACAGGCATCGACATAGGCTTGCGACACATCAATCTGCGTAACAAGATCAGCCAATAAGAATTTATTGTGCTGGAACTTGCCGATGGACTGACCGAATGCCTGTCGTTCCTTGGCATAAACCAAAGTCTCTTCGAGGATCGCCTTTGCCTGCGCGAGGTTGCCGACCGCAGCACTGATGCGCTCCTGCGGCAACTGCTCCATCATTTGGATAAATCCTCGATCAACCTCACCAATGACGTTGGCGTTGGGAATCTTGACATCCTGAAAGAACAATTCGGCTGTATTCGCTTCGGGTTGTCCCACCTTGTCGAGTTTGCGACCACGCTCAAATCCGGGGGTGCCGTTCTCCAAAGCGAAAAGCGTGATGCCCTTTGCTTTCTTCTCCGGCGAAGTCCGAGCAGCGACGATGATCAGATCAGCGGTATAACCATTGGTAATAAAGGTCTTGGAGCCGTTGAGCACCCAGTCATCTCCGCTGCGAACAGCGGAGGTGCGAAGAGCCGCGAGGTCAGAGCCACCAGATGGCTCCGTCATGGCAATCGTCGTAACAAGTTCACCCGAACACAAACCTGGGAGCCAGCGCTCCTTTTGCTCTTGTGTTCCGTACTTCACGAAGTAGGGAACGCCGATGTCGAAGTGCATCTGTAAGCAGGAGTTGTACGCCATGCTGACCTTGGCGAGTTCTTCACCGAGCACCGCATTGAATCGGTAATCACCCGGATCGCTGCCACCAAATTCTTCGGGCACTTCGAGGCCGAGTAGATCGGCCTTCCCGGCAGCGAGCCACACCGAATCGGGGATCTGCTTCTCCGCGACGATCTCCTCATGGATCGGCAGGATGCTGCGCTCGATGAAGGTCCGCACGGTGTCGCGGAACGCCTCATGGTCCGCTGAGTACACGGTTCTGCGCATTGCACGCCTCCTTGGCAATCCCCTTGTAAATCCGGGTATCCATATCCTATACTAACTATCGTTAGTTAGTAGAGGGAGGAAACCATGGAATTCGCTCAGACAGACAAGGTCAAGGAGCTTCAGGCCAAGGCGTTCGACTTTTTGAACGAACTTGTCATCCCCGCCGAGCCGGTCTACGCCCAGCAAGAGCACGAGATCGGACCATGGGACACGCCTCCCATCATCGAAGACCTCAAGATTGAGGCCCGCGCCCGCGGCCTATGGAACCTATTTCTCCCCGCGATCGGGCTGACGAACCTCGAATACGCCCAGATCGCCGAGATCACTGGCCGCAGTCCGTGGATCATGCCCGAAGCCATGAACTGCTCGGCTCCAGACACCGGCAATATGGAAGTTCTGCATCACTTCGCCACACCTGCGGTGAAAGACAAGTGGCTTCCACAGATGCTCGACGGCAAGATTCGCTCGGTCTACTCCATGACCGAGCCGGCAGTCGCGAGCTCCGATGCAAACAACATCGCGACACGGATCTATCAGGAAAAAGGTGGATTTCGTATCCAGGGCACCAAGTGGTGGTCCAGCGGGGCAATGAGCCCGAACTGCAAGATCGCCATCGTGTTGGGAGTCACCAATCCTGATGGTGAGAAGCACAAAACGCAGTCCATGATCGCCGTCCCGCTCGACACACCCGGCGTGAAAATATTGCGTTCAACCGGCGTATTTGGTGAAAGCGACGGCGGCCACGGTGGCCACGCGGTCATCCACTACGACGATGTCTGGGTCCCAGAGGATCATCTTCTCGGCGAACTCCACGGCGGCTTCGCCATCGGCCAAGCCCGTCTCGGGCCGGGCCGCATCCACCACGCAATGCGTTTGATCGGCATGGCCGAGCGTGCGTTCGACCTCATGTGCGAGCGGGCCAAGAGCCGTGTTGCCTTCGGCAAGACGGTTGCCGAACAGGGTGTCTTTCAGGATTGGGTCGCCGAGGCCCGCATCAAAATCGAGATGGTCCGTCTCCTGGTCCTGAAGACCGCGTGGCTCATGGACACCGTCGGCAACCGCGGCGCAGCAGTCGAGATCTCCGCGATCAAGGTCGCTGCGCCCGAGATGGCTGCATGGGTTATCGACCATGCGATCCAAACCTTCGGCGGTATGGGTGTCAGCCAAGACACTCCGCTCGCCCGTATGTACGGCCAAGCACGCATGCTTCGCCTCGCAGATGGACCAGACGAGGTTCACAAAATGGCGCTTGCCCGTCGTGAGCTGAAGCGCTACACCGGAAAGTGAGCGTCGACTCTTCACCTGGGATGTCGTCGGC
>JBIHZU010000117.1:0-5830 GCA_044240285.1 Candidatus Nanopelagicales bacterium
CCAGCGCCGCCGTCACCGCATTGGCAATCGCCGCACCCGTAGGACCCGCTGCTGCCTCCCCTGCACCTAGGAAGGGTTCTCCGGGTCGATCGATCACATCAGCAATCACCGGTGGAACCTCCGTGAAGCGCGCGATCGGGTAGTCCGCCCAGCCTTGAGCGTCCACTACCCCCTGAAGGATTGGTGCACTCTCTTGAAGTGTCCAGCTCAGTGACTGGATGGCGCCACCTTCTAACTGGTGCAGAACTCCGTCGCGGCTCACGACCTCGCCGACATCTGCTACAACAATGAGCTGGGTCACCCGAACGCGATCGATGCACTCCACATCGGCCACCACCGCACACCAAGCACCCGTGCCCTTGTAGCGGGCTAGCCCAATTCCGCGTCCGTGCGCTTCTGCAATCGAAGGCCCCCCCGATAACTCCACAGCCCGCAGCAAAACTTGAATCGCTCGCTCATCTGCGAGGTGGGCAAGGCGGAACTCGACAGGGTCGATGCCTTGAGACCGAGCGATGTCTTCCATCAACGCCTCGATCGCAATGACGTTGAGATACGCACCTAGGGAGCGAATGGCCGAAGTCCGAATATTCGAAGGGCGCAACGTTGACTCCGCGCGTCGCAGGGGCACATCGTAGATCGGTCGGGAGTTACGGATTATGCCTCCACCAATGGCCGGGGCCGGATCAGCAGATGCCGGCATGGGCGATCCACCCAAAATTTCACTGTGCGCGAGAAGTGAAACTCCGGCCACCGTGCCCGGTCGCGCTATGTGGCCCTCTCCGCTGCCGTACCAGTCCCAGTTCAGGATGTGACCGGTGTCGTCAGTCTCAGCCGCCACTTCAACCTCCATGGCCGGCCCCACCGGAGAACATGACAAGTCTTGAGCTCGCGACCACGTGACGTGGACGGGGACACCGGGCATTGAACGAGCAAGCAACACAGCGTCGTAGGCAACATCGTCCGCACCGTTGTGGCCGTAGCAACCGGCTCCCGGAACATGCTCGACATGGAGCGCGCTCACGTCGAGGCCCAAAGCACGGGCGAGGTCACGACGTAACGGATGCACGCCTTGGCTGTGGGTCCACACCTCAACGCGCGATCCGGAATCGTCCCAGCGGGCTATCGCACACGCAGGACCGATGGAGGCATGTAGTAGGTGGGGGCGCGTGAAGCGAACATGATGATTTCTGTCATCCGTCACTAACGCTCGGTCACGCACTTCCACGCGCGATGATTCTTCGCTGACTCGGGATTCGACACTCACCCAATTAATGGCCGTTTCGATCCGTTCTGCCGCCCTAATCGCGGCATACTCGGTACGAGCCAGCACCCCGAGAAAGTCGCCGTCACGGACGATCTTCAACAGCTCAAGGTCAGGCAGCTTGCCAGGATCAATCGCTGCGCTACTCAAAAGGTCTGGACGTTCTCCAGCTCGCCTGATGACCCGCCCGTAGATCTGCCCCGGAAGGCGCAGATCGTGCACGTAGAACGTTTGACCTGTGAGTTTGCCGACCAAGTCGGCATGCGGTACATCGCGGCGTGGCATTGACGGAGCAAGGGCATCCGTAGAGATTTCGGCAATGACCTCTAGAACGCGCGCCTCGAGATGAACAGCAGTTACCGAAGCAAGGTCCACCGGCAGACCATCACCGGTCGCGGTGACCCGGCGCAAGGCACGTGATGCGAGGCGCAAAGCGGTTCCCGACATCGACATTGACAGCGATCCCGCGGTGAAACCCTCATCGGGACCTTCTGTGGATGGCGCGAGACACATGACAAAGTTTGGATCGATCCCGAGTTCTGTCGCGACAACACCGATGAGTGCCGAGGTGATTCCTTGGCCCAGTTCAACTTTGCCTGACCGCACCACGACATGGCCATCAGCAGTGACGTCCAACCAGTCACCGATGCGATGATCCGGAGTCAACGATCCCACTGACATGGTCATTGCTTAATGCTCGCCGCCTGCAGTACCGCGGCCACGATCCGCGTGTGATCGCCACAGCGGCATAGGTGGGTATCTAGTTCGAGTCGTACTTCCGCTTCGGTGAGATCTGCACCGCGCCGATCTACAAGGGCTACGGCGCGCATCACGATGCCGGAGATGCAGTAGCCGCACTGACCTGCCTGCAAGTCGACAAAGGCCTGCTGCACCGGGTGGAGCGTGCCGTCTGGAGACGCCAGACCTTCCACCGTGGTGACTGGTTCGGTTACGTCAGCTACCCGGATCGAGCATGAGGTGAGCGGGCGCCCACCCATGAGTACCGTGCAGGCACCGCACTCACCTTCACCGCATCCGAATCTCGTGCCTACCAGCCCTAATTGACCGCGAAGCACCCAAAGCAGCGGCTCGTCATCCCGGCTCTCAACGTTCACGATCTCTTCGTTGATAGTCAGGCGGCGAGCGACGGTCACTAGCTCTCAATCCCCAACAGCCACGCAGCCGTGGTGCTCGTGATGAGTTGGCGCTCTTCGTCGGTCAGACCAGCAACGGAGTTCAGCAGACCGAGTGGATCCTCTTCCCCCATGTCGTAGGGATAGTCCGTGCCGATTACGACGTGGTCAGCACCGTGAGTGTCAATAAGATGGCGCAACATTTGCGGATCGAAGGTGATCGTGTCGACATACATGCGTCGGAGATAGGTCGACGGTGGCTCCGAGATCACTGTGCGACAGTCTTCGCGTGCGCGATGAGCGTGGTCCATGCGCGCCCAATAGTGCGCAAGGTACCCGCCACCGTGCGCTAGAAGGACGCGCAGAGTCGGATGTCGCTCCATCACCCCGTCAAAGATCAAGTGACTCGCCGCCACGGTCGTCTCCAGCGGGTTGCCGATGACGTTGTTGAAATAGTGGTCACTGAGTCGACACGCATCACTAAACCCATTGGGGTGAATAAACAGCAACACCCCGAGTTCGGCGACACGGGCAAAGAATGGCTCGAGTCCGAGCGCCGGGTCGGTCAAGTCAGCGCCGTTGACGTTGCCGTTCACTTCGACTCCGCGCATTCCGAGCTGGAGGACCGCTCGGTCCAACTCGGCGATGGCGGCTTCGGCGTCTTGGAGCGGCACGGTACATAAGCCAACGAAGCGATCCGGATGACTGGCGACGACCGCCGCGATGCCATCGTTGACCGATCGAGCAAGCTCAGCGCCCAGAACGGCATCGGCCATGTAGTAGTACTGGAACGGCGAGGGCGACACCGCCTGAATGTCGATCCCCATCCGATCCATCACCGCCAAGCGGGTAGGGATGTCGGAGAGCAACGCGGATCGCTCCTGCATCTGACGGCTGTTCACCTGCCGGGTCAGGTCGTTGGCGAAGATATAGGCGTGCTCCTTGCGCACCGGGTTAATGGCGCTGGCCAGGACCCCCGCCTCTGGATGGACGTAGTGGCAGTGCAAGTCAATCCGCATGACGCCTCCTTGGAGTCCATCCTGACAGCGCCCAACACCCCGGGCAATGTCCTCAGCGACATCTGAAGGCGAGTCAAGTGTCAAAAGTCACCACAGCAGCCAAACTTGCCGCCCGATCTAGGAGCTCCGTCCCTCTAGGACGGCGGATTCCATTGCGCAAGGGACATCGGCCTCTCTAGCGCTTCGCTTCCCACCCCTGACTGTGCGAGAGTCGAGATATGACCAAAACCTTGGGTTCGATCCTGGTCACCACTCTCATCGGGGTGGGTCTCGTGACCGCCGTACCTCAGGCCATGTCAGCGCCAACGGTGGGTGCCCTATCGCAGCCCAGAATTTTGAGCGCCGCATGGGGCTTAAACAACAGCGCTTCTTGCCCCACGGGTGAGACTGGTCTGGACAACATCCCGGTCACGCTGGACTGGTTCATCCAAGTCGCCTCCGTGAATAACGACATTTTCACTTTCACGCGCAGCGATGGCACGAAAGTCCATCCGACGTGCTCACTGATGTTCCCGCCGAATGAATCAAATGAACGGCAGACGGTGAATCTCATCGGCGACTTTGGGGACCCTGCGGGAATACGACCCGTGCGAATCACTATCAGGGTGGGGCTTCGCGGTAAGCCCATCGGCACTCGGGTGTGGCGAAAAATCGACGCGGGACTAACTCACACCGTGACCCAGCTTGAGGCTGGGCCCTTCATCACCGACGCCTGGAAACTCACCCCTCAACAACTAGTGGGAGACGCAAATCAATGCCCCACCGGGACCGCCTCAATACGGGTGGTGTGGTCCAACGGGATGGCTGCCTATCCGACAGGCGCCGAAGTTGGGCCTGCTGTGACCAACTCCTACCGGGCCATATTTACGAAACGTAATGGCAAGCTGATTGCCGTTGCTCCAGTAGCTGTCGCCGATCTCAATGACCATTCATCGCCGGCGATGGCGGACAACATGCACGATCTCTGCCTAGCGACCGTGCCAAATCACGCTCGCCTCACTGCCATCAGAGTGGGGTCAGAGTTGCTACAGGACCCCAACGGCGACCCGAACCTCGCCCAGCGATTTGTCGTGCGGCGCCTCGGAACCTAGATTTCAGGTCCGAGGCGCTCATCCCGCGAGGGAATGTGGTCGGGCTGACAGGATTTGAACCTGCGACCCCTTGACCCCCAGTCAAGTGCGCTACCAAGCTGCGCTACAGCCCGCCGCCCCTAGGGGCCTATCTACCTTATCCCACTGGTGCGTAGCAGCCGCCTGAGGATCTTGCCCGAGGCCGACTTCGGGATCGACTCCACAAACTCCACCTGACGCACTCGCTTATATGCAGTGACCCGCTCGGAGATATAAGACTCAACGTCTTGGCTCGACACGGCCCCAGGTTCGCGAAGAACGACGAACGCCTTGGGAATCTCGCCCGACTCATCATCCGGTATGCCGATGACCGCAGCATCTGAGATTGCCGGATGCGCCAGCAGTAGCGCCTCTAGCTCTGCCGGCGCCACCTGGAAGCCCTTGACCTTGATCAGCTCCTTGAGGCGATCCACCACAGTCATGTAGCCAGCTTCATCAACGATCGAGATGTCACCCGTACGAAGCCAGCCCTCCGGCGTGATCATGTCTGCGGTCGCCTCGGCGTTGTTGAGATAGCCCAGCATCACCTGCGGCCCACGTACCCACATCTCCCCCGGCTCACCGGCCGGGCAATCAACGCCCGTTTCGACATCAACAATTCGACACTCGGTATTCGGTGCGAGACGACCTGAACTGCCGTAGCAAATGTCCCCGAGCTCGGCCATATGCGAGACCGGCGACAACTCAGTCATGCCAAAACCCTGCCCGATGCGGCACCCCACGCGCTCCTCGGCCTCCTGAGTAATCTCCGCACCCATCGGCGCAGCGCCGCACATGATGTGGCGCAAGGACGACAGGTCGTAGTCGTCGACGATCGGATGTTTCGCAAGCGCCAAAACTATCGGCGGGACCGCGAAGAGCCGGGTGATGCGACGTTCTTGAACGAGCGCCAGCACTTTCGCCAGATCGAAACGCGGGAGCGTCACTACTTCTACGCCATAGGCAAGCAGGGCATTCATCAGCACCTGCATTCCATAAATGTGAAAGAAAGGCATAAAAGCGATTGCCGACTCATCATCTTCGAACGCAAGAACTCCTTGCGTCTGCTGAAGATTTGCCACCAAATTGCGATGCGACAACATCACGCCCTTAGGCAGCCCCGTCGTTCCCGACGAGTAAGGCAACACGACAACGTGCGTTGCAACTTCGACCGGCACCTGAGTGATGGGTTCAGCATCGAGCGCCGACAGCGCTCGCGCATTGCCTACGCTCTCCCCCATCGTCACGACCTGCTCAACGTCGGTGCCGGAGATGGCCTCCTGCACCACCGGCAGCGCCGCATCCACG
>JBIHZU010000118.1:0-5751 GCA_044240285.1 Candidatus Nanopelagicales bacterium
GGGGATGATGCCCGCATTGGACTGTCCTGGGGAGATGAGACCCGGGCAGTTTGGTCCGATGAGGCGCGTCTTGCCGGAGTTGACCGACAACTGGAAGAACTCGGCTGAGTCCATCACCGGGATGCCCTCGGTGATGACCACGCACAGTGCGATCGCAGCGTCGATGGCCTCTTCAACCGCCGCCTTCGCAAACTTCGGCGGTACGAACACCACCGACACGTTGGCGCCAGTCTCACGCATGGCGTCATGAACGCTATTGAAAACGGGGATGCCGTCGACGTCTGCACCAGCCTTGCCCGGGGTTACACCAGCGACGACCTGCGCACCCGAAGCGACCATGCGACGGGTGTGCTTGGTGCCTTCGGAGCCAGTCATGCCCTGTACGACGATGCGGCTGTTCGAATCAAGCCAGATAGCCACGGTTCCCTACTTCCCTGCAGCGAGCTGGGCGGCGCGGCGGGCCGCGTCATCCATGGTGTCGACGACCTCGATGAGCGCGTGCCCGAAGTCTTTGAGGATGCGGCGACCTTCCACCGCGTTATTGCCATCAATGCGGCACACGATCGGCTTGGTGACCGGCTCGCCACGATCGGCGAGCAGGTTAATCGCCTGCACGATGCCGTTAGCAACCGAGTCGCATGTGGTGATGCCACCGAAGACATTAACGAAAACTGCCTTAACGTCGGCATCACCGAGCACAATGTCGAGGCCATTGGACATAACGGTCGCACTCGCGCCACCACCGATGTCGAGGAAATTGGCCGGACGTACGCCGTCAAACTCTTCACCCGCATAAGCAACTACGTCGAGGGTGCTCATTACGAGGCCAGCGCCGTTGCCGATGATGCCCACTTCACCTTCGAGTTTCACGTAGTTGAGTTCCAACTCCTGCGCGCGAAGCTCAAGCGGATCAGAAGCCGCACGATCAATGAGTTCTTCGTGGCCAGGGTGCCGGTAAGACGCGTTGTCATCGAGGGTGACCTTGCCGTCGAGCGCGATGACGCGACCATCAACTGCCTTCACCAGTGGGTTGACCTCAACAAGAGTCGCGTCTTCTTTGACTAGAACCTGCCACAAATCCACGAGGATCGCAGCGACCGCATCGGCCACCTCCGCGGGGAACTGGGCAGCGGCAACAATTTCGGCAGCCTTCGCTGGAGTGCAACCCTCGAGAGCGTCCACGCGAATCTTCGCGAGCTTCTCGGGCTGCGTGACCGCTACTTCCTCGATTTCCATGCCGCCAGCGACCGACGCCATGCTCAAGTACGTGCGGTTGGCGCGATCGAGCAGGAAGGACACGTAGTACTCATCCGCGATGTCGGTAGCAGCAACCACGAGCACGCGATGAACCGTATGTCCCTTGATGTCCATGCCAAGGATGTCGCGTGCGCGAGCCTCTGCCTCGTCGGGTGTGTTTGCCAACTTAACGCCGCCAGCCTTGCCGCGGCCACCAGTCTTGACCTGCGCCTTGACGACGACCATGCCGCCAATGCGCTCGGCTGCGGCACGAGCCTGCTCAGGCGTGCTACAGACCTCACCGTCAGTGACAGGAACACCGTGATCGGCGAAGAGTTGCCGTGCTTGATATTCGTACAGGTCCACGCGCGCTCACCTCGTATGGGGCAGTAGATGTCGTGGAGAGCGTACTAACGATCGTTAAACACGAACCGGCGGGGTTCAGGCTGCGTGACCGGCTGCGCTTCTGACCCACGCGACAATCTCAGCCGTCGGGGTTCCGGGGGTGAAGATCTTCGAGACACCCATCTCCTCCAGAAGTGGGATATCTGCGTCGGGGATGATCCCGCCGCCGAAGACCACGATGTCGCTCGCCTCGCGCTCCTTCAGCAGTCTCATAATCTCGGCGAAGAGAGTGAGGTGAGCACCGGAAAGCACGGAGAGGCCCACGGCATCGGCGTCTTCTTGGATTGCGGTGTCCACAATCTGAGCCGGGGTCTGGTGCAGGCCGGTGTAGACAACTTCGATGCCAGCATCGCGCAGGGCCCGGGCCACCACCTTGGCGCCACGGTCATGCCCGTCGAGGCCCGGCTTGGCAACCACTACCCGAATGGGCGACGCGCTCATGGGAAGACTCCTGTCCTGCAGACGACAGGTGCCAGCGTAGTAACGCAAGAAATCCCCCGGCGTTGTGGGTTCCCTTCGGGACGCGGAGGCGCGAAAAGCACCAAAATCTCCTACCGAGTTGGGTCAGACCCCCTAGAGGTGGTACGAAAGACACGTGCTGCGCCACCTAGTCGTCCCCGTCACCGTGGCCACCGCCCTCGTTCTCTCCCAACTCGCCTACGCGCTCTTTGGCGGAGTCGGCCTCATTGCCCAAAACAATCCGGTCGCAACTGCCGCGGCAACACAGGAAATCGCTGCCGCTCGCGCCGCGTCCAGCGCCACACCGAGCACCGGCTGGATGAGGCCATCCGAAAGCTCCCAAAGCGGCGCAGCAGCGCCAACGGACAAGCGTCAGGTCTATACCTGCGGACAAGCCGTCGGCCCCGCGACCAAGTACCCCACCAATAGATTCGGAGCGACTCGGCTGGGCACCAATCCGACTACGTACTGTCCTGTCACGGCGCGCACTCCGATCAGCCAGGAGTTCGGCACCAAGTCCAGCTCATCGCCCTACGGCCATAGCGGAATGGATTTCAACGGCGATTCTGGTGACCCCATCTTCGCCGTTTCAGAAGGATTAGTGATGTACTCCACCTACAACGAAGGCGGATTCGGCAACCTCATCGGCATTCGGCGGCCCGATGGAGTTCTCTTCTGGTACGCACACCTCACGAAGCGATTCGTCGACGTTGGCGCCTGGACCAAAGCCGGACAAAAGATCGGCACCATGGGCAACTCTGGAGCGTCCGAGGGTTCACACCTGCACTTCGAGGTCGCCGTCGGCAAAGGCCGCATGGGCAAATACGGCGTACCGACAAATCCACGCGACCTACTCTTCGGTAAGCCGCGGGGCACGCGCATCGGGTGGGCGACCCCGCCACCCGAGTGGGCTTGCGCCCGCTGGAGTTGTTAGAGCTTTTCGACCGGTGCGTATCTCAGCAACAACCGCTTTAGCCCCTCAGAACCGAAGTCGATAGTCGCCTCGGTCTTGTCGCCCACACCAGAAGTCGACACCACTGTCCCCATCCCAAACTTCTGATGCAGCACTCGCTCTCCCGCTGCCAAGGACATGACAGGCGCCGACCCGGTGCGTGCGGACGTCGCCCAGGGTGAAGCACTGCGCGAGACGGAACGCGAGCTCGTTGATACGAACGATGACGTGCGCACAGGTTCGATTCGGCGAGTCTCCTGCAGGTCTTCGGGGATCTCCTCCCAGAATCGCGACACCGGGTTATACGAGGGTGCGCCCCAGGACGAACGCATCACTGCACGAGTGATGTAGAGGCGTTCGCGTGCACGTGTGATGCCGACGTAGGCGAGCCGGCGCTCCTCTTCGAGTTCCTTGGGATCACCGAGCGATCGCATATGGGGAAAGACCCCGTCCTCCATGCCAGTAAGGAAGACGACGGGAAACTCCAAACCTTTAGCTGTATGCAGAGTCATCAGGGTCACGACCCCACCATTGACACGATCGGGGATCTCATCTGAATCCGCAACGAGCGAGACACGCTCGAGGAAGTCAGCCAACGCGCCATCGGGGTTGTCCTGTTCGAAGTCGGCGGCCACCGATTGAAGTTCCGCGAGATTCTCGACGCGCGACTCATCCTGCGGATCAGTAGACGCCGCCAATTCCGCTAGGTATCCAGTCTGTTCGAGGATCGCTTGCAGAACAGTCGTTGGTGCCGCGCCTGATTCGACAAGAGTGCGCAAATCAGTAAGCAGTTGCGCAAAGGCGCTCACAACCGCCACAGAGCGAGCCGCCATACCCGGCACTTCGACACATCGCTGAAGTGCATCACCGAATGGAATGCGCTCTCGCTGGGCAAAGGCCTCGATCATTGCCTCTGCTCGGTCGCCAATACCTCGCTTGGGCACATTAAGGATCCGTCGCAGGGACACATCATCAGCAGGATTGGCGAGAACGCGAAGATAGGCGAGGGCATCGCGCACCTCACGCCGTTCGTAGAAGCGCACTCCACCCACGACTCGGTAGGGCATTCCCTTTCGCATGAACACATCTTCAAGTGCTCGCGACTGGGCATTGGTGCGATAGAACACCGCCACGTTTCCCGGGATGGTTCCCTCTGTGTCAGCAAGACGATCAATTTCTCCGGCAATGAAAGACGCTTCGTCTCGCTCGTCATCGGCAACATACGAAACAATAGAATTTCCGACTGCACTATCGGTCCATAGTCGCTTTTCTCGGCGACCGCTATTTCGGGTAATCACGCGATTTGCGGCATCAAGAATTACCTGCGTTGAGCGATAGTTCTGCTCCAACATCACCGTCTTGGCTGCCGGGTAATCACGCTCGAACTCCTCGATGTTGCGGATCGAAGCTCCGCGGAAAGCATAAATGGATTGATCGGCGTCACCTACTACAACGAGTTCGGCAGGCGAGACGCCATCAGCACCACTACCAACAAGTTCACGCACTAATACGTACTGCGCATGGTTAGTGTCTTGATACTCGTCGATGAGAACATGTCGAAATCGGCGGTGATAGTGCTCTGCGACATCGGGGAATAGCTGCAGAACAGCAACAGTCGAGACAATTAGGTCGTCGAAGTCAAACGCGTTTGCACGACGAAGTCGCATCGTGTATTCGCGGTAGACCTCAGCCAACGTGCGTTCAGCCTCATTACTAACTTTGCGCGAAAAGTCCTCTGCGTCAATGAGCTCGTTTTTGAGGTTGGATACCTGCGAAAGCATTGATCTCGGCGTAAAGCGCTTGGCATCAAGACCAAGATCGCGTAGGACAAGAGTCATCAAACGCAATGAGTCGGCGGAGTCATAGATCGAGAAGGTGCTGGCAATCCCCAGCCGTGAAGACTCAGAACGCAAGATGCGCACACATGCCGAATGGAAAGTCGAGACCCACATTGACCTGGCCTGCGGACCGACGGCTTCCACTACCCGCTCGCGCATCTCCGCTGCGGCCTTGTTGGTGAAGGTGATCGCCAAGATCTCACCGGGTCGGGCGCCACCCTCGGCCAAAAGGTGTGCGATGCGACGTGTGAGCACCCTGGTCTTGCCAGAACCTGCTCCCGCAACAACGAGCAGCGGTCCGCCACGATGGACTACAGCCTCGCGTTGCGGCGGGTTTAGGTCAGCGAGGAGGTCAGGCACTTGCGCAGTCTACGAAAGGGGGCGAGTTAGGACTGCAGTGCCGCACGTGGCGCCACTATCGGGGGAAGGGAACGTAGGACCCCGACTACTTGCACCGTCACCTGAGCGTCCGGCTGACTCGTGAACCAGCGAATGCCGCCCGCGGGACTCACCGGGAGAAGGACTAGACCCGTACGTGTCTCACCTGCTCCAGCGGACAAGGTCGGCAGGATGTCCTTTCCTTGGCTCACCGGCCACAACGAAAGCGAAGTCGCAACGGCCCCTCCGGTAAGACTCACCCGCGCGATGACTCCACCCACGTACGTCTTGGGAATGCTCCCCACACCCTTAACCTTCATGCCTGCTGGTGCACTCCGCTCATCGGCGCCAACCGCGTCCGCCGCTTGCGCTGTGTCCAAAGTCGTCTCAGGTTCGATCGGCAGTAACAAATCTCCCACCACACCGGCACGCGCTGACCAGCCAGTAGCCGACACATCGACGTTGACTGCCGTACGCGTCGTA